>NZ_CP038272.1 GCF_004571195.1 Legionella geestiana | reverse complement strand
GATTCTGCCCATTGTCCCATCACACCAGCAACAATAGCAGCGGTAGACATCAAAAACTCAATACCGATTTCATGTTCTTTGAAAAATTCTTCTATAGCTTCCCGTGCGAAATAATATCCACCAATTAACACCGCGCCTATGTAAAACCCGTTAGCAATTATCCTTGGTAGTGTCAAATATGAGCCTACAAAACCAATAGTTAATAATATACCGGCTATTGCTGCCGTAATGACTTTAGGATTATGCCACAGTTTGGGCATTGGTTCTTTGTGAGAAGGACAAGTGGAGCAGCCCATTTATTTATACCCCTTATTCATAGTTTTCTTCAGAGCCGTAATGTTAAAGCGTCATTGTTACCTAAAAATAAAGGTTTTTAAAGAATTCATCATAGATATTGAATAAAACAATAAAACTATTTGTTCTATTATAGGTAATTTGAAAACTTAATTACTAATGATGAAAAAAATTGGTTATCTATCTGTATTCAATGAAAATACTTGAACAACTTCACAGTTTACAATCCTATAAAATGAAACATACCGAATTATAGATATTAAAAGACCAATATAGTCCTTAAGTCGGTTGGCTGTTCCATTGCTCCCCAAACCCGAGATCCAAGGCAAATACTATAATTCGTATTTGCTCCGGATCTGTAATTCAACCCTTGCAGCAGAGATCCAGCCAATGTGTAATAAATGGACAGAGGGCCTTTTCAGCCTGCCTGTCATGGCTTAGTCCAAGGCCTTCTTTTGGAGATCGGGTGATACTCGTAAAAATTTTTTTAACAGTCTGGCTACATGATAAATAAAACCATATACCCAATAAAAATAAAGGATCTCTATATGGGATACCTTTTTCATCGGCAAATTGGTGTCAAGCCATGGGCTTATGAACGTGAACACAAGTGAAATAAATAAAATCGTCCATGTTGAAAACAGTATTTCTGGAAAAGTTTTTTGTGATACTGCGTTGAAATTCATCCTGTTACTCCAAAATATGATTAAAAATCACCAACCAACACCTACAGCTTTATCTCTCTGTCTGAAATTTTCCAACCGGTTTTGCAACAAAAATAGTCCTATCAAGTGTTGCACTATTATTCGGATGACTTACATGCACGCAGCCATAAATGTACTTCATTTTCATTCAAATTGTTATTTATAATAATTCGCTTAAGCTCTACATCACTGTATGCTTGCGATGATTCCTTACTTAACCGGGCATACGTTTTTCGCGCAGTTAGAAACTGTTGTTCACTCATAGATTCAAATTTTTTAACCATTCGATGGTATTCATTGGGTTTAAAATAGAAGTGAAAATATGCCAGAAATGGAGTTGATACAAACAAAATCAACAGGAGTATACCATGTTCATTTAACAATGAATTTAAAAAGTTCATAATAGCTCCTTTTCGTTATATTCGAATATATGATTTTTATCGGTAGCACGTGATAAAAATCTCTCCCATGAATGGCTTCAACTTTGAAACTATGATTCCAACTTTCCATTGCAGCGTTGTCATAACAATTGCTGTAATACTCTTCAGTGACAATAAATTGGTTATGTCATCATCGCCTGCGTCCTCTGGTGATGATAACACCCCTCGATGTTAAGGTAACAGCAGCGCCTAAAGACAGCTTCTTCATACGACGCGCCATAGGGGCATCAATTGGCATGACAATTACTTCTTCATTACACTTCAAAAGAACCAGAGACTCATCGTTAATCTGACGAATTCCGGCAAATTGCACAGAACCTTCCTCCCCTGGATTATATCGCCTGTGTTTCGGTATTGCGACAATTTTTTCTCTTGTTAAATTCCTCTCAACAATATATTTTTCTGCGGCTTCCTCCCCTTTATTTACTGCTCCTGACCCAGATACATCCCGTCGCAATCTGTTATCTGATTTGGTTCCTTGGTGCTCCAGGTTACGAGATACATCACCCGGCAATAACATTTCACTTCCACCGGCGAGCTGAACCACACCGAGTTGGGACAGGTCTCGCAAGCGGTTTTTGCTTTCGGGCGGCGGCTGCTGTCCAATGCGTCCAAGGTTGGGCTTGTTGATGATTCCGGCATCGGACTTTCCATCTCGTTGCTGAATTCTTCTGGTTCGGTTTGCTGCAATGCTTTCATTGCTGCCTCGATTTGTTCTTCGGGGCTTAAGAGTTGATTGTCTACTGTGCTCATGGTTTATTTCCTTCATAAGGTTGGTTTGTATTAGATCTTTACGACGCTTTTCAAGAGCTGCGTCCTCAAAGATGATATTGAGCTTCAAGCCTGCTGCGACTTGGGCTATCCGCTCTTTAAATTGGCTGCTGCCGCTCACGCTGAGGCGCTCACCATAGCGTTGCATCGCCATGGTGAGCGCAGCAATCAGTCCTTCTTCTGATGAGCCCCGTGAAACTTTCAAGAGATCACCATCGTCTCGAATCGCACAGATTCCGACTCGATAAATTACGGTTCCTGTTTTGGTGATATTGTCAGGGGATATACCAGGAGATGCACCAGCTCCATGGACGACCTTACCCGTAATGGTATTACCTGTTAGTTTTTGCTTGGCCTCGCGAGAGCGCAAAGCCGCCAAAGCCTCATGATCACCTTCCGTGGCACGTTGCTTTAACCAATCAGCCCAGGTTCGGCGTTGGTATTTTATGACGATCGCCTGACGTTCTTGCAAATGTTGTTGGCGGGCGTTTTCAATGTCGGTTTTAAGTGCCTTGCTGACCAGCGCATAGAGTAATTTTTTGTTCACGCCAGCACCCTTTAGCAATTTAATAGCCGTGCGTTTTAGACGGCTTGTGCGCATCGCCTGTTTTATCAACCTGTCTTTTCGTGCACGAGAGCGACCTAAGTCTTTTGACCTGAAATCGAGGGCCTGTTGCTGTTCATTTTTATATCTTGCGTATAACTCAACCGTATTAAAGGTCATGTGAATCGGGCGCTGATTATAATGTGCTCCATTATCAATTTTAATAGCCTCAAGTCGTCCAAGACTCTGTAAGCGATTTTGACGAAAGGGTGGTGGTTTTTGCCCTGGTTTGGCAACACCTTGTCTTTTTGTTAAAGGTGGTTTTTCCGATGATTGAGAATAGGAATTACGCTCAAATTCCCCATAGCGCTTTTCAAGTTTATTCTTTGAAAAGTCACGCGATACCGAACTCGCTTTAACAGCCATCCCCGCTCTATCGATGATAATCAGTCCAGAACCACGCTCGCAAAGTTCAAGGCCATTTTCTCGCATGAGGGTATGGAGATCGGACCAGCTTTTCGCGTTCTGAAACTGTTTCATGCAATCACGCTTAATCCAGTTTAAAAGACTTTCCTCCGCTGAATGATGCTCCATATCATCAGCGCGATTCTCAGAAGCAGTCTTTCGAGCCTTGTGGTTTATCTGTTGCAAACCATGTTCAATTTCGAGTTTAGCGGCAATGTCACCGAAAGCCTTATAATCGTAGTAGGGAAGGTGTGCCGTAAAACGTGTTGGGTGAATTTTGTTGATTCCGATGTGAATATGCAGATGATCGGTGTCGTAATGAATCGCGCTGATACGTTGGTGTTCGCCGTAGCCAATTGAGGCGCAAACGCGGTCCTCAATATCTTTTAACACATCAGGGGATGGGGTTTCACCGGGTGGAAATGAAATTAATAAATGATAGGTTTTGTCACATTGAGTTCGCTGGTTTTGAGCTTGCGTCGCAAGGACCTCATGCGTCGCCCAGACGACATCATGACTTAAGCAATTGGTAATGCGAATATCACCAACGCGTTCCTGTTTTCCTTGTCCGCTGGTAATGTATTTAACAAGTCCCGCAAAACTGCTTTTCCGGCCGGCACGCACCGGGAGATGGCGGACTATCATGTCAACACCATCCACGTATTTGCAAACAGAATGCTCATAGTTTTTGCACCACCTCAAGCATGGCGGCTTGCGTGTTTAGTATGCGCTCAAGAACAGTCGCCATGGTTTGAGGGCTGATATGCGCCAGACGTTCGTCATTGGTGAGCCAGAGTTTCAAGAGCCCACCAAGACGACCAAGGTCGGCGTTGATTTTTGCAAGCTCTGCAACCTGCTGATTGTCTATCATGGCGCGAATCTCATAGCCAAGGCCCAGGCGTCGCAGGTACTCAGCGGTGGTGAGGCCTGCTTTTGCCGCGTTGGCCTTGATTTCATTTTCCTCATCAGGAAGCACGGGAACCCGCAGGTGGCGTCCGTGTTTTCTGGTTGGGTTCTTTTGTTCGTCGCTCATTATTTTTCTTTAGTTTTTGACTCGGTTTGGTTTGGTGCGGCGGTAGCCGCTTCCCTCGGAGAGCAAGATTTCCGTTGAGCACCGCAGGTGCGAATAAGGAATGAGTAAGATTAGATAGCCTGCTTGCAGGTTAGCTAACCTTACATATCTTGCCGGGGAAAACAAATCAATTACTCCATGGGATAATAGCACACTGATTTCGATTTAATCCTGTTTTTATGCCAAAAATATTTCGACTTGAGAAAATGATAGTGTAAACTGACTTAACAGACATATAATTGAATTTAAACGGATTCAATCGATATTTAATTGACATATAATTGACACTTAATCGAAAATATAAATGGCTGATAATTGATATGGCAAAACCTTATCCCGAACAGCTTGCCGAATGGGTCAAGCAGAGAAAATCAAACCGACGGGACAAAAATCTCGTTGCCTTCCTTGTTATCCGTGAAGATGTGAAAGCAGCCATAGAAGCGGGTTTTCCAGTAAAAACGGTGTGGGAGAACATGCATGAATCCAAACGAATTGAATTTGGTTATGATACATTTTTAAACTACGTGAACCGCCAGATTCGCCAACCGCAGGCAAACCGGGGCGCAACTCATCCTGAGCCAACGCCACAGGTCACGACCGACAGCAATCATACAAAACCAGACACTGAGCAAAACAAGCCGGCAACAAAAATAACAAAGCCTGGTGTCCTGCCCGCATTCACTTACAACCCCATACCTAACATTGAGGACTTAATCTAATGGCAAAAATACACATGATATTGCAGGGCAAAGGAGGCGTCGGTAAATCTTTTATCGCCGCAACTATTGCCCAATACAAAACAGACAAAGGAAAAAGTCCTCTTTGCATAGACACCGATCCGGTGAATGCTACCTTTGCGGGCTATAAGGCATTAAATGTGAAGCAACTCCAGATAATGGATGGCGAAGAAATTAACACGCGCAACTTTGACGAGTTAATCGAAATGATTGCGTTAATCAAAGACGACGCTATCATTGACAACGGTGCGAGCTCATTTGTGCAGCTCTCACATTACCTCATAAGCAATGAAGTTCCGACCCTGCTCGCCGATATGGGGCATGAGCTCGTCGTGCATACTGTTGTCACTGGCGGCCAGGCCCTGCTTGATACGGTCAACGGCTTTTCACAACTCGTCAGCCAGTTTTCAGATAACGCTCAATTCGTAGTCTGGATAAACCCATATTGGGGATCTGTCGAGCACGATGGAAAAAGCTTTGAGCAAATGAAATCCTATAACGATAACAAAGAGCGCATATCAGCCATCGTCCAGCTCCCAACCCTCAAAGAAGAAACCTACGGGCGTGATATGACAGAAATGCTTCAGGAACGTTTGACCTTTAATGAGGCAATCACCTCCCCTGATCGAACAATAATGACAAGGCAGCGCCTCAAAATCGTGCGAGATGAAATTTTCAACCAACTTGAAAATACGGCGGTACTGTAATGACCGACCAGATGCAAACTCTTATTAAAGAAATAGCTGTAAAACACGGTGTGTCGGTTGGGCAAAATGATCCTATCCTGATATTACAAACCCTTAATGCCCGGCTGATGGATGATAATCTTAAAGCTCAGCAAGCCATGCTCGACCAGTACAAGGAAGAGCTGGAAGGGATCGCACTTCGCTGGGGGAATGACGCCAAAGACAAATCCGAGAGGATTTTAAACGCGGCCCTTGATGCCAGCAAAGACACCATGACAAAACTATTACATGACAGTGCCATAAGCACGGCGATGGCTGTTAAAAAAGAAACCGAAGATCTCCTTGCACGTGTAGGTAAGTCACTGCGTAATACAGAGCGGGTTGCCATGTTCAATCTGGTGGCTTCATGCGTGACATTTCTGGCAGCCTGTACAGTTGTAATAGGAATGATTTTCCGATAAAAAAACACGAACAGAATTAAGGCCTGATTGTTGAGACTACATCATCAAGTCGCAGATTGGTAATTCCAATTGCCGTGGCGCACTGTAGAAAAAAAGCAAATTGAAATGAACCTCGGCTCATTTTATTTAATATGCCAGCTCGAGTTTCGTGGATACCTATTTTATCCAACAAGACAATTAGCTGCTCATAATTAATGTTACGACGCTTCAGCTCGGCCTTGAGAAGACCGGAAGCCAATTTGTTCCAATCCATGTTTTCCAATACAGGAACTCCAAGAACATCGTTAATAAAATTATTATCTCAAATGTGAGATTAATGTGTCAAATAACGCTTGCTCATAATACCGGATGTGATATATTAGTATTATATTCGATACAATCATAAAACAAGGACATTTAAATGATTAAAAAATTCATCCGAAAACTTTATTTGCCGGTTTATTTCGTTTTTGACACAATACAGCAAAAACGTGGTCAACGCATGATGATGACCCATTCATTAAAAATTAACCGATAAAAATCAGGTTTCTTTGAGACAATTCCATTATCATAGAACGGCGCATAAAAACATGGAGAACACAATGAAAATAAACGTCATACTAATGAATGCGGTTATAGCATCAACAATTGCTTTAACTGGATGCTCTACTACAGATATGAAGGCGATGGTAAGTAATGGCGATTCTGTATCAACAACCAAAGAACATCGAAAACCAGTCAATCAGGAGCAAGTCAAAATATATCATTCCAAAGCGGATATACCCAGACATTATAAGATTATTGGAAGGGTTACCGCCCAAAACCATAATTTTGTAGGCATGACTTTTTCGCAGGAATCCATTACGTCTGAACTAAAAAAGCAAGCGGCATTGATCGGTGCACAGGGAATTACGAATATCACATCAGGACTCTCACAAACCACTGCGGAGGCCATTGTTTTAAAATAGCCCGACAGACCACACAGAAAGATAATAAAATGTAGTAGTTCAAACAACTGTCAGATCAAGTTTGAACTACTACACCTTTTAGATGAGCGCTCTCGTTGACGAGGAAATAATATATGAAAGAAGTTTTGAATTGTTTGTATACTTTGGCTTGTATTTCCTTCTTTTTTCTTGGGAGCATACTGACTGTTCACAACAAGCTGGGAGTAGGTCCTTTATATAATTTTAATTTATTTTTAATACATACAATGGAATTATCCGCTCAGGAAGGCGAAAATCTTGGATTCTATATATTATTAGTCGGATTTATATTAACGGCGTTTAGAGTTCTTTATGGCTATAAAGATGAAGCAGAAAATCAGGTCTGATTATCACAGTAATCAGGCTTAGTTGGCGTGAATGTGCCGCCATGCCCCCTACTCTAAGTCTGCATTTCCAGGTATCTCGCAACCTTGGAGCCACATGTAACGCATGTACCATCCAATAAAATATCGCCTTTTAGAACAGTTGCGTAAGGATTAGCAATACCAACGCCTTTTCCGCATTGACCACACCAGACATTGTTTAAAATCATAATACGATATTCTGGCCGAACATTTTCCCATAAAACTAACGCCTGTCTTGTGCCATTCATAGGATTATTTTGCCTTTTTTTTGACAGTGTACTTAAATTTAACTAATGCCAGATTGATTTCAATGCTTGCCTCCGATTCAGAAGTCTCCAGATCATCAGGAACAACCAATTCTGAAATAAGATCACCCGTCTTTTGCATCAATTCTTGATACTTTGGTGAATTCTGTGGTGTATTGGGGATCGCTTTTATTGTCCGCTCAATCTCCTTAACCTTCGCGAAAGTTTCCACTATGGCCAGAGTAGTTTCTGTCGCCCTCTCGCTCTTTAAAATTGTAGCCAACATATAAAGCCCTCTTTCAGTGAAGGCCTTTGGTAGTACGCTAGAATGTTTAAGGTTACTGAACCGGTCGAAATTTTCGACCAGTTCGCTTTTATCTGCTTCATTCAAAAAAATAATGTAGTTGTCCGGAAATTTTTCAGGATTATTTTTAACCGCTTCATTAATTCGTTTTGTTTCAACTCCATATAGATTGGCTACATCACTATCAATTAAAACAGCCTGCTGTCTAATTTCTATTATTTTATCCTCAACAGCTTGCAGGACTGCTATTTTCATTATTCACCTTCTATATGTACAAACCATAGCCAAGCATTATACTCGGCAAACTAACCAGAATATAGTCATAATAATTCAATCAAAAAAAAATGATGGTTTTGTCCAATGGTACGAGGATTAAATTTCAAAAGACATCCTCTTATATACAAATGAGGATGTGTCCAGCATTGACGCGGGGAATGCGACACATACAGCAGAAATTGAAATTCCACTTATTCGAGGTTTTAGCAGCCTTCTCCAGCCAGAGTAACACGGTATTGAAAGCCAATTGCAACGCAATTAAAATTCATTTCGTTAAATAAATAACAAACAAAGCACCTCTATTCAGATCTCTTACGGGCTGTTTTGATTGCAGTTTCAAGTAATTTGTATTATCACCAGGAGCATTATATGTCTTTAACCGCCGAAAAAATTGAACATGTTTATGATGCCATGGGCAGAAGTTATGCAGTCTATGAAAAAAAAGAAGACGGGAAAGATTACGTGACCATTGCATTTGAAACCGTACAAGAATATATAGCTGACTGGTTAATTGGAGAAGGAATGACTCTTGTTGGACTTGGCAGATTTGCTGGGCCACTAGGCGTGTTTTTATCCATCATGGCTCCAACTGAAATGGGGAATGGCTCTTTACCAAAAAATGACTTTGAATTACAACCAAACCAAAAAATTACATTGGGTGGGGGTCTTTTTTTGAATAGATGTCTACCACAAAGGTTTGATCCGAACCATGTTGAAACCGATGGTCGTCACTGGACGGCGCTGCACCGCGCAATGTATGAAGGTAATGTCAAACGAGTGCAATGGTTAATCGATAAAGGTGCAAAGGTGGTGAAAGATAATGAAGGGAAATATCCTCATGATTTAACAGACCTATCGCTGCGTGAAGATGCAAATTATCAACGTAATCGTCTTCTATGCGAAACCTTTGCCAATCCAAATTATGTAGATGTGCCGCATTATCGCCGAACCGCACTGCATCTGGCCGTCCTGGCAGGTGATGTTAATCGCGTAAAATGGCTGGTGGAAAATGGTGCAAAGGTTGTGAAAGATGATTATGGACATTATCCTCATGATTTAACAGATTTATCGCTGCGTGAAGACGCAAATTATCAACGTAATCGTCTTCTATGCGAAACCTTTGCCAATCCAAATTATGTAGATGTGCCGCATTATCGCCGAACCGCACTGCATCTGGCCGTCCTGGCAGGTGATATCGATCGCGTAAAATGGCTGGTGGAAAATGGTGCGAAGGTTGTGAAAGATGATTATGGACATTATCCTCATGATTTGACAGATCTATCCCTGCGTGAAGATGCACATTATCAACGTAATCGTCTTTTATGTGAAACCTATGCCAATCCAAATTATATTGATGTACCGCATTACCGTCGTACCGCACTGCATCTGGCCTTCCTGGCAGGTGATGTCGTTCGCGTAAAATGGCTGGTGGAAAATGGTGCGCAGATAGTAAAAGATGATTATGGGAACTACCCTCATGATTTGACAGATCTATCCCTGCGTGAAGATGCAAATTATCAACGTAATCGCCTTCTGTGCGTAGCAGCTCCAGAGTATCAACAGGAGCTGGCCAGACGCACCGCACCAGCTCACCAGCCCCCTTCTCTGGCTCCAGCAACCCAACATGCCCCTGCATCAACACCAGTTAAGGCCATACAAGCACCAGCTCCAATCATGTTCATGCCTGCACCAAAACCAGCCAAGCCTACCGGCGCCGATCAAATAAGAGCGTTTCATAAACGCAATGATGATTATATAAAAGAGGTCAAACGTCGGAGCGAGCAAAGACAAAAAGATTTAGACTGCAGAGCCAGACAATCACCGCCTAGTGGATTATATGCGGGAAAGCCCTCATCTTCTGGTATGTTTGGTCAGAGCAGATCTTCCTTTGGAAAGATGGAATGCATGACCACTGTAAATGTTAGGACTGGTAAACCAACTCCAGATTTATATTGTCGACCAATGGGATCAAGTCAACACTTTAGAACATTTTTTCCTGATATGAGCGCAGCAAGAGCGTCCTGTTCTTCTATAAAAATAGTAGCACCCAAGTATAAGTAAAGATTGTGAATCGACATTGCCCGGGTAAAGCACCAAATATAATCCGGGCTCAAAACCTGTCTCAATAAACCACCGTTTAATGGAACTCGAAAGAGCAGACGAGTGGCCTGTGATAAATTCTAGAAGCGGCTGTCTTAAAAACTCATCTTTTTGTCAGAACTCAGTAAACTCATCGAAGGTGATTGTAAGCAAGAAAAGTAGCAGGGCGCTACCTTCCCTTTAATTGTTCAATTTTTTTGTTCAGTCGATGCCAGTTTTCAAAGTCAGATGGCTCGTTCATAATCTTGACCTGAAGAGTGTCACCGGTATGGAAAGAAAGGTGCTGAGCCTCTTGGTACAGCTCCATGGCATCAAACCATAGATGTTCTTTTTCTTTCTGCTCGGCAAGCTCAATCAAAGCGAACATTTTTATTTGATCATGCTCGATTTCTTGAAGCACATTCTGATCGTGAGGGTTCAGTGCTCTCATGTAAACTCCTTTTACATTAACGATTAACAAGGAACAAAGATAGCATGATTCGATCATTATGATCAATGAATTTTGTTTTCGCTTGAATAATGGCAAAAAAAAATTTTCGCGCGTTCGTGTTTTCGTGCCCAAGAGAATAACTACTTTCGAGTTTGAGGTAGATAACGTACCTTATCTACCCTAAACAGGGTACAATGGAAAAAATGCTCACGGAGAAGGCCTTGAATTTACTGGATGCGCAAAATGACAAAAATCGAAAGTTTGGGGTAGATAAGATTGTAAATCCCTTAAGTGTTCATTTTGACACCAATTCATTGACCGCCTGGTTATCTTTTTATTACCAGGTGCATGTGAAGGGTGCGCCTGAAAAAACCGAATCGGCCAAGCAAAAAGATTTGGCGAAATTTATCCAGTTCTTTCAGACGGAAGCAGGGCATGACCAGGTTGATGGTTGGACGCCTGCAGTGAGCAAGCAATTTCAACGAACCTTGTGCATTATGGTTTCTGAAAAAACCGGCAAGGCCTACAAGGCAACGACTATTAATCGCACGATGGCAACGGTACGTCACGCCGGTCGCTGGCTGCATAATCAAAGACCTTTACTGGCCGGCAATCCCTTGTCTGGCGTTAAAGATTTACAAACCGAGGCACCTGAGTGGAACGGTCTGACATCAAAGCAGCTCATGCGGTTAAAAGCTGCCTGTGAACAACGCACCAAAATATGTACGCGTAAAAATCAGAATTCCCCGCTTGAAACGGCGGTTTTTTATGTGCTTCTTGGAACCGGGTTGCGTGAGTCAGAGCTGGTATCCTTAAACATGCATCAGTATCACTCAAAAGGTCTTCATTCTGTTGTGCGTCATAAAAGCAGGCGTGTGAGTAATAAAATACCTTTGCCGCAAGATGCTCGCGAACATCTGGATAATTATTTGAAAACCCGTGAAACGGCTCTGGACGGGGCTTTATTTATAAACAGGGCGGGTAACCGAATCAATACGCGAAACATTTACCGCATTTGCCAGCGTGTTTTAAAGCAGGTTTTAGCACTTCTGCCTGAGAATGAGCGTTTTGAGTTTACACCGCATAAACTCAGGCATACCTTTTTAAAGAAGGTAACAGACAAGCATGGGGTACATTTTGCCCAGGAGTTGAGTGGGAATGTCTCTATTAAGGAAATTTTTCGTTATGCCAAGCCGAGTCAAGATGAAATGCAGACAACAATTGAAGAATTGTTTGAAAATTAAATGTTGGGGAATTACATGTCAGATTTAACAGCAGTTGACAAAAGAAACTTAGAACGACTTTTTGGTATGGCTAGTGGGTATGTTTTAGATTTCACCGATCGTACTTATAGAGATTTTTTTGCAGACCATCAAATCGATATAGATAACGAAAAATTTAAGAGCCTAGGCACTTCAAAGGCAAATCGCTTACGTGTTTTCTGGCAAGTAGAAAACAATCATACCGTTGGAAAAATCATCGAACAAATGATTATGTACGGAGAGGAAACTGGGTGTTTATTCAATGAAAATGATGTCTCAAGCTTAAAGCGCGACTGTTTAAAAATTTCTCAGAGACTTAAAGCAGATCTGCCTGTAACTGAGATGGGAGCCTTGACAGCTATTTCTGACGATTTGGATTTTAATATAGTAGCGCAGCAAGTAAATGATTCTATTAAAAAAAATCAACCAGAGGTGGGTTTAGATCGTTTGCATACTTTTATTATTAAATACATAAAAACAGTTTGTAAACCTTATGGGATTGAAGTTCCTCAAACTAAAGCGTTGCATTCTGTTTTTGGTGAGTATGTAAAAGCATTACGCGCTAACGGTCATATTGAGACGGAAATGACGGAGCGTATTCTAAAATCTAGCATATCAGTGCTAGAAGCTTTTAATCATGTGAGAAATGATAATAGTTTAGCGCATGATAATCCAATCCTTAATTATGAAGAAAGTTTGCTCATTTTTAACAACATTTCAGCGCTAGTACGTTTTATTAAATCAATTGAACACAAGATCAAAATAAAAGACAAAAAACCAGTCTGTGAGGATATTCCGTTTTAGGAGTTACTGCGATCTTGAAGCCATAAAAGCGGTATATTTTTTCGATCCATGAGTAATGGATTAATTACTGTCGACGAGAGCGCATGCTCCGCTATTTTTGATATGGACACGTTCCAGAAATGAATTTTTTAATAAGTTCATGGTGTTTTGAAAATAAAACAAGTTAATAGGACAAAATTTTTTTTTATCCTTTATTGAGTAGAGTGAATGATTGTTCACGGAATAAGGCGGTTTTCTACCCCAAAAAACGGTGGTTTTTTGAGGCAACGATTAATAAAGCAAGCAGGGAGATCTTCTGTCAGGTGAGCAGTTTCCTACTTGTCACTTAAATCGAGATATCAAAACCACAAGCATCCATTTAATATTCTAGTGCAATGGCAAACAAAAGATTAATTAGCAAAAACTCTGTTTATAAATTTTGAATAGCCATATCGATTTAACCTCTGCCCTTCTCTCTTCCTGGCCAAATCAAATTCATTTTACGGCGGCGCACTAAAATTTCGTTTTAACTGATTCATTAGGGTGAGTAATTCGCCGAGTCGAATTGACCAATATACTCACCAAAAAATAAAATTGAATTTTAATTCAAAAATGATTAAAATTCTGGCATGAAAGCAAAAAATCAACATATAATCTTAGCTGCCTTAGTTACATCCTCAATTGCTTGTATGGTTACTGGCTGTTCTGACTCAGATTCTCTATCAACATCAAAATTCCAAACTTGTATAGAACCAGAAAACCCTTATGATGAAGGGAGCGGGCACTATGCAGGTTATCAGTGGGCAATAGAAAATAATGCTGGTTGTGATGGTGATTCAGATTCATTCAACGAGGGTTGTGAAGACTACTATAACCAGCTGGATGATTATGAATCATGCTTAAGTAGCAAACAATAAAATATTACCCCGCCCTTTTAATTGCATATTTTTTTGGCTTTTAAAGATTATTCCGTTGTTGTGTTGATTTTATGGCTAATTTTTAACAAAATAACTTTTTTTACAATCAGGAAACTCTCATGGCACTCATATCAAACAAATCCCAAAATTCAAAACTGAAAATCAAAGCTCAGATTGATGCTACCGTGCTTGAAGAAATTAAGAGCTACTGCACATGGGCAAGCGTTGAAATGGACTTTTTTCTTGAGGAAGCGGCACGCTTTGTATTTGCAAAAGACAAAGAGTGGAAAGCACAAAATCGAAAACCAGGGCGCCGTGGCAGAAAACCTGCCGCCCTCCAGGACGCGCATGGCGCCTGAGATTTCCCACGCCATCCACAAAGTTATCCCCTAAAAGTGGGGATAACTCTGTTATAGAGATACATGCACATTTTATGTGCACATAGATCAATAATTGACACACTGACCACTTAATGATATCTTGTCCCACATTGTTTACTCTAAAATGGCGGACAAAAATGTTTAAGTCACTCTCCAGCTCTTCTGGTACACGACACCCTGGTTTCTTTCCTACTGTCATTGAGCATTACCCGCCAATCTTAGATGGAAAATTCGATTATAACAGTGCATTTGCAGCCTTTCTTGCCGCTACAGAGCAAAAAAAACAAACGGCGAGCATGGTAGGCCTTTTGGCAGATAAATTACAAAAAAGAAATGTATTACTAAAAAATTCCGAATCCATTAAAGTAGCAGATCTTGGGTGTGCAGACGGTACTACATGCCTCGGCTATTTGCACAATATGGCACATCCAGCTGGTTTTGAGTATATCGGTTTTGATATTAATGACCGGTTCATTCAAGAAGCCAATGCGGCCATATCCAATTGCGCACTTATAAAAAAATACGAATTGATAAAAGAGGACGTTCTTGCGGGTATATTAAGTGCACACCCTTCCGTGCACCCACACTCCATGGATTTGATTTTTATATCGCATCTGGCGTATTACCTGAAAGATGAAGCATATTGCAAATTGTTTCTTACCGATATCTTAAGCCTGCTGAATAACAGTGGAATCGCCATTTTCCTACACGAGGACAGCACGTACTATTTTAGAAAAACCTACAATACCAGCTACACAAACAGCAGCGCACCTTCTTTGTTAAAAAACACGGCCGCTGATGTCCTGAAAATCGCGGGGCAGTTCAATGAAATTTCATTTAGCTCAAAGCTTCACTTTGCTGAAATGAGCGATGAATTATGGCAAGCAGCAAGTACCCCTGTCCGCTACAAAGAATATGTTGATAATCAGGATTTTATCGACAATTTAAATAAGATGTCATTTATCGTCCAGTGTGACTTGTCCAGATTGGCGCATGAAGGCAGCCTTTCCAGTTTTTTACATGACTTACGAGGTATCCTTGAGGCCAATAACAATAGCTTTAACTTGGAGACGTCGATGCAGGTGCTCGTAAGCCCTGAAAATATCTATGCAAAAGAAATAGACGCAGCTTTGCGAGAAATGGAACGGGATACGCTGATAGCACATGCAGCAACTGCATCGCCCTGCTCTTCATCTGATCAGGCAGGGGTCACCTCAGTTCCTGTGCTATAGTTAGACAAAATGGATGGCACTCGCCTTTAAGGCTGCTTTTATAGGGTTTTTAGGAATGAAAAACAGGGAAATATCGGACAACATTTACCCGGATGTCGTCTTGAATGCAATGCTTTCCTATAGTGGTGACATTGCCATTGTTATTAAAAGTAACTTTGCCATCGAGCGGCTAAATACTGTAAGTGAAAACTTTTATCAGTGCAGTCTTAATGACGTGCACGGAGAAAACTTTTTAGAGTTATGTTGCGCAAAACATATTACATGCCCTATTTCCGAGCACTTTTTCAATCATCCAGAAATACTTAGCTTTAACCTGGATTGTAAAAATGCAGCCGGTAACGAATGCAATGTCAACTGGACTATTTGTCCATTATCTGCAACAAATGCAGAGGTTTATGGTGCGCTCATTATTGGAAAGGACATCGAGCTGAAAAAAAATAATATCGCGTATTATCTCAACGGAATCATTGATGCCATCCCCGGGTGCTTGTACTGGAAAAACTGCAACGGCTACTACATGGGTTGCAACAATTTGACAGCCAAACTTGCAGGTCTCTCCTCTCCGCATGAAGTGGTTGGCAAAACAGATGAAGAGCTCTGGGGAGAGCAGGCAGCCAATCTTGTAGTAAATGACACCGAGGTCATCACTAAAGGAGTCAGCATACTGGTGGAAGAAAAATTGAAGACATCCACCGGTCAGTGGATGCATTTCACCGGTGTAAAGATGCCGCTTCGCGATGAGAACAACCGAATAATTGGTATTATTGGGAACTCTCTTGATATTACTGAGTTAAAGCAGACTCAGGCCGAATTAAAAAATTCAATGGAGATGGCAAAAGCCGCAAACCTCGCCAAAACTGAATTTCTTGAAAACATGCGCCATGACATTCGCACGCCGTTGACCGGTATTGTTGGGTTTGCGGATTTACTAAAAATGGAATCTGATGATCCACATATCAAGGAGTACTCCGAAAATCTGGTTGCCTCCAGCCACGCCCTTCTGGATTTAATGGATGAGGTGCTTGAGGCAATTCGCGTAAGTTCCGGTGAAATCCCCAGGTTGAAGAAAAAGTTCAGTCTGGAAAGCACGTTTAACCATGTTATTGAACTCAATCGCGCTCGGGCAGCACAAAAGGAACTCTCTCTATCCATTGAGTTTGCCGAAGATACTCCAAGCTATATGATTGGCGATAAAGTTCGCATACACCGCGTTGCCCTGGAGCTGGTTGCAAATGCGCTGAATTTTACTGAAGCCGGATTTGTAAAAATGTCAGTCTCTGTTGCCAGACGAATGGAGGGGAAAATCGTATTAAAGCTGATGGTTGCAGACTCAGGAATAGGCATTCCAGTCGAGAAACAACAGGAAATATACCTTCAATTTAAGCGCCTGACTCCCTCTTATCAGGGTATCTATAAAGGCGCAGGCCTTGGGCTTTTCGTTGTCAAACAATTTATTGATGAGCTGAATGGTGAGATTTATGTTGAAAGCGAGGCCGGGCGTGGAACGTGCTTCACCTGCCTCATTCCATTGCAGGAGCCTCTTCTTGATGACGACTCGGGTGTAGATGCAACGTTTGAAAACACGATGGATGCTACTTATGTTTCAACCATTACTCAACAGATAAAAACACGGGAAGCGAACACACACAAAGATACGTATCAGGTACTTGTAGTTGAAGATAATGCCATTGCCCAAAATGCTGCAAGAGCAATTCTGTCAAAAATGCGCTGCACCGTGACCATTGCCAACACTGGCGAAAAAGCGGTTGATTTATGGAAAAACCATGATTACGACCTGATATTTATGGATATTGGCCTGCCTGATATTGATGGGTATGAAGTAACCCATCAAATACGACTGCATGAAATGATCAGAAAAACACATGTTCCCATTATTGCCTTAACAGCTCATGCAGGAGATGAGAACAAACAACAATGCATTACAGCGGGTATGAACGCCGTTTTAACAAAACCCCTGAGTGTTAATGCCTGCTCTGACATACTTGACGCATTTATCCCGGGGTATGCCCCTCAGGAGCCCTCCCCTGCCCTGCCCAGACAGATTGATACCTCTCTGCTTGAATTAGAGGATTTCCCGCTTCTGGATGTCGAAGAGGGCAAACGTGTTATGGGTGGCGAAGACAACCTTACCGAAATGCTTGACTGCATGATAAAAGAGTCGCTGCCTGAAGACTGTTTACGCATGAAGAAAGCTTTTTCTGAACATGATTTTGAAAAAGTTCGAAAGCTCGCGCACAAAATCAAGGGTGGGGCGGTTTATGTTGGTACCACCCGACTGAAAATGGCCTGTCAGTATCTTGAGCAAAGTCAAAAATCAGGTGAGACTGACCTGCTGGTGCCACTGTATGAGCAGGCGCTGAATGTTGTGGAGGCAACCATCCATCACGTCAGCAAGTGGCTGGAAAATCACCACCGTTAGTTTCCCATTGATTGCTGTAACTTCCCTGCGATATACTCCTCACAAATGCGAGGTTGGACTTGCATTGTGTCAATCCACTGGGTTCATTGCTGACACATCGATGAGCCCTGCCTATATTGCAACTAATTCCTTAACCATCCTCTCACAAATGGATGAAAATATTCACATCAGGAACCATCACGATATGATGTCAGGCACAAAGCCGATTTTCTCCTTCGCGACATCGCAAAATCGCCTGTTCAAGGTCAAATTGCTGCTCCCACAAGGTTTCCAGCTCCTCTCGCAACGCCTGAATCTGTTGTCTTTTGCCTAAAATCATCTCTTCATCCGTAAGAGTAAGAATTTCTTCCGTCATAGCGCTGACAAGACTGCCCTTCTCAAAAATTAACTCCTCTATTTTTGACAGGCGTGGGTCTTTAGCTGAATTCCCTACGATGGATTGAACGTGATCATTCGATGTGGCCTTTTCTGGGCTTTGAGTTTTCTTAAACGCCTGTCCCATGTAAAAGTGTTTGAAAAAACCCTTTGGTGTTCTCCAGTTTTTTGCACGGATAAGTTTGGCAAGGATGTTGTTGCGATGTTTAAAGCATTGGATAGCAGGCATGTAAAACTGTGTGTTCAGTAGTGCAAAGAGGTATTCAGAGACGACCTGCTCCGGGCAGGAAAGATTCTGATGATGCACAACTGACAGGTTGAAGAAGGTTCCTGCCACCAGTTTTTTTATTTCATCAGAGATTTCTTCCTTGATAGTTGAAAAAAGAAAGGTTTGTATTGATTCGAATTGGCGTAGAAGGCGTTGTGCGGTGTGCTTATCCACAGACTGCATCAACTTGGAGGAAATAATAGTATTATTAACAAGCGAATGAAGATCACCTATATATGATTCCCTTATTTTGAGGGGTTCGATTCCCTCATTTGGATTTGAAAAAACACAGTCTGCACTGGTGTTGTTCGTATCTGGTGCTGAGGAATTATCTTGTGGTGCGTGTTCGCTATTATCGTTTGTGGAGTCAGGCTCATTATCCCCAATGTCAGGCATCGATGGCTGTAGGAGTTGAATCAGCTTGTCGGTAACATGAATGTAGTTGCCCTTTTTAACGGTAAAAGCACCCTCTTCGCTGGTTCGGCTGTAAAGCGCCTGCCGTCTCTCAATGAATCCATCATCAGCAAGCTCTTTTATGTAACGCTCCAGAGTGCTCTGTGGAATGCCGGTGTCTTCAGTAATTTGACGATAAGGCTTCATGAACCACTTGTTTGAAGAGCCTTTTAGCTTATATGTGCTGGTTTGCCAGCCGAGCAGTATATAATCTACCAGCTGCGCTTTGCGTGTACACGGAATAATGCTTACCAGATTGCGGAATCTGGCGTGAAAAATTGAACAAAAGTTCCCCATACAATAGTTCCTTATTGTATAAAATAGAGAACCTAGATATAATCAATAGTGCGAATATCGACTTTATATCTAAGTCATACATTCGAGGGAAGTTTGCAGACTTTCCTCGAATCCCTCCTCAATTAATAAAATAAACACAAGTTCTTACATTCCCCATCCCCAGATGTTTTTTGTCGTGTGCAATATGATCCATTTATACGTGATCATATATTTCCATGTCAATACTCAATACAGAAAAACACAAGAACCGTTTATTCCCAATAAAACTCTGATTTTTATTGGGTTCTCCCTATGTGTCATCATCAATGAAAAATACTCAATACGGTATTGAGTATTTGTTGATATGCGGGAGAAATTTAGGTATTGTAGAAATGTATTTAAATTGTGGAGAATGGGATGGCTGCTAAAAAATCCAAAGTTTTGGTTGTCGCTAATAATAAGGGAGGGGTTGGGAAAAGTTTAATTAGCCAACTAATTTCTACCTATATCGCATTTAAGAAGAACAAAAAAGTTCTTGTGCTCGATTTCGATCCTCAAGGAAACATGTCGTATAGGTTTCTTCGTGATACGCGTATAAGAGATATGTCCAGTTACAAACCGCCATTGCACCCGGATTATGATTCAAATGATCCTGAAGATGATGGATGGGATGGTAGATCGTCTGCACTGGATATGTGGACAGAAAGACCAGTAGTCCCCTATCCAACTGATCTAGATAACCTTGATATCTTACCAAGTGATGCTGGTTTGATTAAGGACATCGAGTCGTTTGAGTATAGTGATAGCTTGGAAAGCATTGTGCGACGTCCTTACGATTTTTTTGCGATGGATGATTTTATTGAATGTGGATACGACCTTGTCATTATTGATACCCCCCCAGCTAAAGGGCCACTTACACAAAGTGCCATTAGAGCTGCAACACACGTTTTAATACCTCTGGAGCTCAGTAATAAATCTCTACAGGGATTGGCTGGTATGGTTGATTTGGTGAATCGTCAAAATGTCTATAGACCTGCTAATTCGCAAGCGAAAATAATTGGTTTACTAAAAAATAAAGTCGATTACAACAAAAGAACGCCACAGAATCGTATTATTGACACAATTAAAGCTAATCCCATGTTGAGAAAACTATTAATTGAGGACATCGAAATACATGATTCTCCCAGGGCAGTAGATATTGATGAAGATCAGGCTCCTATTACAGCTCCGTATACTGAGTTAAAAGAAAACGATCGTTTTGCCATGGAGGCAATTGCGTTAGGCGAGTTTGTTTATAATGCAGTTCTTGGAGATGCAGAAAATGTTAACAAAAAAGAAAATAATTACGAATTCTCTTGCTAATAAGGTAAGTAAGCCCGATACCGTTACTCGCGCAGGAATTACTGCGAATACCAAATACACGCGCGGTAAACAGCTTGTTGAGCATGATCCATTTGAGCTTATACCTGACCCTCAGAACCCGAGGCCTGGTGAACGCATTGATGAGTCATGGCTTAAAGAGCACCTGCACCTTGGCTCCGATTCTTCTTTGTGTATGTATGACGAAAAGAATGGGCAATATGTCATTCCTGATTTTGAACTATTGAATGTTTCAAAAGATGAT
This sequence comes from Legionella geestiana, assembly GCF_004571195.1. Classification (GTDB taxonomy): domain Bacteria; phylum Pseudomonadota; class Gammaproteobacteria; order Legionellales; family Legionellaceae; genus Legionella_B; species Legionella_B geestiana. The sequence goes on along the minus strand of NZ_CP038272.1, from coordinate 40,004 downwards.
GAATTAGAAGAAAGTTATAACTTTCTTAAAGAGCTTGCATACTCAATAAGAAATGAAGGCTTGATTGAGCCAATAGAAATATTTTTGGCAGATAAAAACAATGATCCTGATTATTTCAATAATTCAGCTCTTGAATATGGGTACGTTATATTAGAGGGGCATCAAAGACGTCTTGCTGCAATGATGGCTGGAGTCAAAACAGTAACATGCATTGAAATCACTGATGAAAGCATGCTTGCCAAGTTAAAAGTTAAACATCGTAAGTTAAGAAGACAGCTATCTGAGAATAATTTAAGGAAAGGCCTTACGGTAGCCCAGAATTTCAAAATTGTTCAAGAGTTATTTTCTGATAAAACTTCAGAGTCATTAACAAACAAGGAATTATCCAGCATTATTGGTCTAAACGAAAGTATAGCAAGTGCGTTAAGGTCTATCTGTTCGGAGCCAAGAAAATACCCCCAAATTTTGTTCGATAAGATTGCTAAAAATCAATTGACCTTTAAAGCGATTAGATTATTAGTGGCAAAATCGTACTCTGAGATTGAAAAAATTTTGAATGATAATTCAAAGGTTGAAGAGACTATTCAGAAGAAAACAAAAGCCAGAGGTAAGAATGGTGGGGCTATAAAAAAATCTGCAACATTTAAAATTAATAGAGAAAATGAAGCTGTTTTATTACAGAAGTTTCTAATCCAGAGATTCCCTGAGTTGGAGTTTAATCAAAACGGAGAGCAAACATTCAAATCGCTAGAAGGAATCTTGAATTTTATTAAAGACCTTGCGATTAGAGAGCTAGCTTGACCCGGGTCAAGGTTGTCGTAAGTATATGATTTTTAAATTAAATATACGATTTTTGATTTTTTTGATTATTTGAATATTGGTGAGCACATGACGGGAAAAAGAAATACAAAAAAACTAATTTTTAAGGCTCCACAAAAAAAGAAGAAATGGTTGGTATGTGTACGTTTACCAATCGATATCAAAGAAAAGCTGAAGAGCCAGGCAGAAAAGGATTACAAGGGAAGGGGTAAACAGTCGCAGCTGGTTGAGGATGCAATCCGCTATTACCTGCACACTGTGTCAGAAATTAAATGGACAGATTATGAGAGGAGTTTAGATTATGCGGAGTTAATCGATGATATTAACGAAGGTCTAAGTCAAAAACCGCTAATGAATGCAACTCAGATATTTCTTTCTGATGAAATAATGGTCAAAATACTAGATCTTGAAAAAAATATTAAACTCACAAAGCCACTAATGAGAGATGTAAGAATTGGACTGATACGAAAAGCGTTATCCATAAGGCTAAGTCTCGGAGATAAAGCTTTCTTCGATTCTATAATGAGCCTCAGTTAACCACCGAAGATAAGATGAAGACGGTGGTTAAACCGTCTTACGATATATTAAGGTTTAGAGCTTTGCAAAAAAAGCCTGCGTTTCTCTTTCAGGTCTAACTGATGGCAGAAGAGAGGGTTTTCTAGCAACTATCTGTAAGCACCAGAAGGCAATTGGAATTGCTCCATCTTGACGAGTTTTAACATTTTTAGTGTAAGCATCTGAAAACTCTGAAATGAATCTTGATCGTTTGGAAGAAGGCAAGAGCGTAGGCTGTGAGCCTGCTGCTGCAAAAAAAGCAGCAACAGATTCTTTTGATTCAAAGTGATATATCATTTCCTCTTCGTTGAGACTGATAATATCAAGTCCAGATTCAACCAATAGTTCACGGTAGAAATCTGCCGAAAAAAATTGTCTGGCACTTTTTTGGTCTTTGAAGTAAAGGCTCCATTCGTCTGAGGAACATAAAGCATCAAGGACTTCATGATACAAAGATTTTTTATGTGATAAAAGAAGGGCGATTTGAGCCCCCTCAACTGCAGCCTTGGCTATTCCTAATAGAGCGGAATGCTGATCACTTACCCAGTGCAAACAGTTAAACGATGTAATGATATCAAATTGTTCACGAAAAATGTTTTGACTCGCATCCATCTGAATAAAGCGAATATTTGGGATAGAGCAATATTGAGTGGCTGCATGTTCAACCATTTTCTGTGAAATATCAGTACCGATTACGCATCCATCAGAGACAATTCGGGCAACCTCGCTTGTAATCAATCCATCACCACATCCTATATCCAATACGCGCGAGTCTTTTTGAAAGCTCAAATGGCGAAGCATTCTCATCGCGAAGTTATACTGTAGTGCATTGTTTTCACTATAGTATTTAGGATCATTGTAGATATGTTTTGGCATGGTGATTACACTTAAAATGATTGATTATCAATATTGCTGTGGTAAAATCCAATGCCATTATCGATGGGCATAGTAAGGAAGTTAACTAATGCTTATTTTAAAGAAAATACTTGAAATAATAAAGAGAAAAAATGATTTTGCATTTTCGATAGTGGATGAAGTGCTTGATGAGGAAAGTAGGCATGTAAGTTTTAATGTTAGACTTGAAGGCAAGTGTTTAAGTCCTGTACAAAAAAATGCGATAGACTTACTAAAAATAGCAAGAGATAAAACCATTTTCTCTGATGATGATTACGATAAAATACTGATGGCCGTGATTGATAATCAAAGAAAAATTACCGAAAAAAAATACCAATCCCAATATTCTCTAATTAATCATAGATTTTCAGAACAGCTAGAGGCTCCGTTGGTAGTTTATATGGATGATAAGAATAAACTACATATAAAATTAGCAAAAGAAGTTTATTCTAATATTGAGATTTTAAGAAAATTTAAAGCTGAAGATAGCGCCTGCATAGGAAGCATCGTAGGATATCACGATGCTGAGCAAGAGTTTAAAATGCGTAATTCCGTTAAAAGAAATAATGTCATCACTCTCGATAGGAGGGTTCGGTCAATTTAAGAGCAAAAACATTAGTGTTTTGAGTTTGTTTAGTGTGTTCTGCATATTTTAATTTCTTTATTCTTTGCACAAAGTACGCATTGGGTATGCAAATTAATAATGAGTACAACATTTTAAATGCGTAATCTGATCCTATAATGTTCAGCGTATCAAGCAATCCTGCATTTCCCAGCCCATGGAAAGTAATAAAGTTTGTAGATATTGTGAAAAGAAGCTCACCAACAGCGGTGGCACCAAGGCTCCTCCTAAAAAAACCAGTGCCGAAAATCTTAAGACCCCATTTGCTAAAAATATATGTGTTAGCGAAAAAACCTATTGCCAATGATATTGAGTCGGCTATCGCGATATGTATGAAGCCGGATGTTAAAATTGGATAAATCGATTGATTATCCCAGTGGGTTGGTGATGGCAACATTGCAATACAGTATGTTACTAAGCTGAACAAAAATTCACATATTATTATAAATATAATGAGAAAATAAGAGGCTCTAGGGCTAATTAATTCAGAGATTGAGTCGTTAATGGGAAATAATAAAGGAAAAATAAAAACAGATGCACAAAGTATACCGCCGCCTATTTGCACACCCTTATATCCAAGTATAAACGATGAGAAGAAAATAGTTGTATAGAGCATTCCTATAAATATCAATAATGAATCTCTATCTATTTCAGATTTTCTTGATATAAATTTCAGTTTATTCTTGAGGAAATTAATGTTCATTTTTTTAAAACCATTTTCTCTTCATGTAAGTCCTTATCCGCCATAAATTTGTATAAATCCATATCAAAAAGATTCGTTCTATAGTGAACTATAGATCCGCAAAAAACATAATCGTCAAAGCTGATTTTTTCTATATCTATATTACAATTAGAATTCAGAACTCTTATATAGCAATCATCACCATCAAATATGGTTTGTCTGATTTTTGGTAATGAAGCTTCATTAGAGATTAGTAAAACGAAGTCCTTGTTACATATTTCCCTATCAGGGTCAACAATAACCATAGAATTTATTAAGATAAAAGGTTCCATTAGATTATCCATGGCAATAGTTGCGAAACAATTATTACCTAAGGGGAAGTCAACAGGAACTTTTTTTAGATCCGAATAAAATTTCATTGGATGAGCAATAAATTCCCAAATTTTATTCGGTTGAATAAGCGGTATTTGTTTGCAGCCCATGGGCTCTTCACCAATTAACTGACTAATTGTTATTTGAAAAAAAGAGGAAATTTTTTTTAAAACTTCAACAGTAGGATTTGCGGCTGACCCTTTAAGTAATCTGTAAATGGTGCTCGAAGGCACCCCAGTCATCCGCTCAAGCTCCAAGGCGTTGAGATTATACTTCTGCAGAAGCAGGGGAAGAACAGTAGCTATTGACATGGCTCACCATATATAATAGATTCCCCATAAATGGGGAACGCCATTTATGGGGAATCTTCCCTTGATGCGGGAAGTGTAAACAATTTTTATTCCGGAATAAACCACCGGAATATGATAAGGATTTTCTGCAGGATGTGTACGAACGATTTCCGTAATAGGCAACAGTATGTTTTCAGTAAGTTATTTTGTGGCCTGCCGCATTCTCAAGTTGTATTGATTTTCTATTTATTATCTCTAGCAGATAAGTGTACCGGTATTGTTGAAGGTATAACTTATGCTGATCTCCAACAGCTTTTGTTTATAAAGCCAGCACCGGGTCGCAAGGAAAGCGGTATGCCAACAAAACAATCCATTCGAAATTTCATCAAATCAATTGAACGTGAATGCCCAAAGGACTTCAAAGTTGTTACCGAAGGCCAGAAACTTCGATTTATCTTTCCAACTATGCCTGGCATTTTTGAAGTATATGCTCAAGCAGACGTTGACAGTGAACTTAATACTGTTCATGACATACCAGAAAGCATTGCCAGTACTGGCGACGAGGGTTGTTTTGGTAATGAGCAAAACACAGAAGTTAACACACTTCCTGACATACCTGAGTCTGTAAAGAAAAATAATATATATACAAACAACTCAACTAACTGCGGAATGAAGAAGCCGATTGATCCACATTTCAAGCCGTCACGCGAGGTTTTGGACATTGCAAAGGGCAGAGGATATCTGCGTGCTGAGGAGCCTGACGAAATAGCCGCTTTCATTCGCTACAACCAGATGCATCAAACCGTGTGGGCAGATTTTAACGCGGTATATCTGCTTTGGCTGGAGAACGGCTCCAGGTACTCGCAGCAACAGGAAACTCGCCGAAAGATTAGTACGGAAAACTCAAGGAGCAGTAATCATGGCAATGGCCGCAAAAAAACTTCTGGAAACATCGTTGAGCTTGTCGCATTCCACAATCAGGGTGCCGAGCATCCCGGAGAAGAAGTCCCATTCAACTGTCCGACAATCGTCTGCGAAAATGATCAATCCCAATCATTTGAAATGGCTCTGGCAGAAATTGACGAATGTGTATGGGCAACTTTTCACGAATCGACACGGCCTGTCGGACAACGGTACCTGGTTTGAAATCCTTGGCGACTTAACTCCAAAAGCCATAGATAGTGGCGTGAAGCGCCTCTATGCAACACGAGAGAATGGGAAGTTTTGTGACTTTCCCCCAAACCCGCTGCAATTTCGTGCACTGTGCCTGGCCTGGTATGAAGAAATTGATTTGCCGAGTGCGGGGGCTGCATTCAACGAAATTCAGCGACATGCTTCCTGCGCCCACCAAATGGGCTGGAGTCATCCTGTTGTGCGCTACATTGCTGCGAAACTTCCCGCGGATTTTATGCGGATAGACGACGTGCAGCGCGCCTGGAAGATGTTTGTGCCACTGTATGAAACAGCCTGCAATCTAATGCGTCAGGGGCATGTTCTGCCAAAAGTTGATGTTTCTCCTGTTCACGTACACTCAAGACGTCGGGAAATTGCAAGGCAGCACCTGAATGAAATCAAAAAAATTCTTGGGAGCGCGTCATGACTATTGCACAGTTGCATGTTGTGAGCATTGAGGAGCTATTGTCCGTGCTAATGGATTGTTCTGAGAAGCTTTTTCTTGCGAGCCAGGAAAGCAACAACATCGACTGGTGGAGAGTGTCTCAGCGTGCTGAGCGCGCAAAAGAGTATCTGTCGTTCGTATTGCACCAAAAAAACGGCATTCAGTTGCTTCACTGAGTGATAACCACGAGAGGGAAGAGGGATTATGGTTTCAAAAGAAAAGATTCTGACAGCATTTGCGCCGATGCGCCGTTTTGGTGTTGAGCGTTTTGTACTGCACCTGTCATTTGCCGATGGGCGAGATTTGGTTTTCACAAGTGACGGGGCGTTTTGTGCAACACTGGCAGCGGTGGGGCATGGTGTTTTGGAAGAAGACTTGCAGCACGAGGGAGTTTGTCTTGAGCGCTTCCATCCGGAGTGCCGCTTTACCTTCTCCGCAGTCACCATATCCCTAGTTAGGGAGTTCGAAACGCTGTGCATCGAGCTTATGGATAACCTTGCGCCGTTAATTGTCGAGGCATTTGAGGAGTACCGTTATTTGTTTGTTATGGCTGACAAGCAATTGCGGGATGCGGTGATTCGTGGTGGCTATGAGAAGGAAATTTTGGTGACCGGGCGCGCACGTGACTGCCTGTGGCACGCGGGTCATGGCAAGTCCGCCAAGGAAACGGCAAAATTGCTTTCCATTAGTCCAAGCACGGTTGAAAACCACTTGAAAAACATCCGCGAAAAATTCGATAGAAAACCTTGCTCAGTTATCTTCATTGAGTGCTTGCATCGTGGGATTTTTGGTGGTGTTGGCATACGCGTAAAAAAAGAGACAGTCGATACTCGAAATACTGGAAGCATCTTCTCCCAATGACTGTTTGTGTAGTACTAGTCGGGCGACCTTTACTTTTTATACAAAATTTTATATAATCATGCAATGAAAAAGATAATCTGGCTTGGTAACAGTCATGGAGATCTGCTGGCCTTTCCTGAAGATGCGAGGAAGATAGCCGGCTATAACCTTGATAAGGTTCAACGAGGAGAAGAGCCAACCGATTGGAAACCGATGCCCTCTATTGGGATGGGGGTTAAGGAAATACGCATTCACTGCGCGAATGAATATCGGGTTATCTATCTGGCGCAGAGAGATGAGGGTGTGTATGTTCTGCATTCTTTCGTGAAAAAGACGCAGAAGACGAGCATTCGAGATCTTGAGCTGGCGAAGAAGCGATTTTCGCAGATTAAATGAGTATTCAGGAGGCTATGATGGAAAATCATGTTACAACTGGCAGTGTTTTCGATGACCTTGGCTTTACAGAAGCGGAAGCTGAGAATCTGAAGATTCGTGCGGCATTGATGCGCGCGATTGAAAAATACATTGATGACAGAAGGTTAACACAGAAAGCCGCGGCGCAATTGATGCGCGTAACACAGCCCCGTATAAGCGACCTGAAGCGCGGCAAAATAGAGCGTTTTACTATTGACATGCTTGTAAACATGCTGGCTTGCACTCATGCTTCTATTGCTTTGGTGGTAAATGACAGGATAGCTGCCTGAGACTTTGTGAGCAGGTTCACATCATGTGCAATCCATGTCCGCCAGAAGACGCGAGGACATGCTGCGGTCGATTTTGCTGGGTGGTGTATCAGGAAGAACAGAGAGTTTCGTGCGCTTGTTAAGGGCGCTTAAGGTAATTCTGGTATCACAAAAACTTTGTGACAATTCGTGCTGCTTTATCTGAAAAGCGGCCACTCCAATTTTTCCATTGCCATCTTCAACTACAATCACTTTCCAGTATCCATTCGGCACCCGGTGTGCAAGTTTACAAGACGGCAGAGAAGGCATTGTGTCTTTATCGTACCAGGTACCAGTCACCACATGCACCAGAGGGTACCGGTAGTATTTAACCAGTTTTCGCTCGGTATTCTCCAAATCCAGCCACAGTCCACGGTTAAGTGAAGCAATTTGCGGAGTGACATTCGAGAGGTAGTTGGTTTTCTCCCATGCCTCATGGTTACTAAAGTGCGCGAGTGGCGCGAGATGTCCGCGGTCATAATCATTGTGACTGGCATGATGATAATCAGCGGGCTTCAGAGTGTAACCATCAGGGATGGAGGGGTCTTTCTTCCAGTTTCTTTTGGTGCCCGAGCCATCAAGGTTGTCTGCTGATACGGTATAGGCAACCCAGTCCGCAAACTTGGTTTCCCGATTCGAACTGACGACATACAAAACATTGTTGACGACATCATTCGATGCGGCAGCACCCTGCGGGCAGCACTGATGAAAGCAGGGCGCTTCCTTCAGCGTGCAGGTGTTTGCCGTTTTTCCAAAGACGATGACCGGAATCAACAGCAATGCAACAGCAAATCTTTGACAGAAAACCCTCTGTACGGGACAAAAAATCATATCAACGCCTCGGTCGGTGCCTCGATGCTCAAGAAGGCCATCACCTGACCAATTAAACTCAAGATATTCTGCTTTGCATTGAGAGCCGCATCACGTAGAAAATCAAGACCATAACGAAAAATACTGACCTCTTTTCTACCATGTTTTTTCATTTTGATCGCTTTTTGCTCGTTGCGCCATTCACCTACTTTATAAGCCCAACAAAAGCCGATGCTTAAAAGTGCTATCAGCTTCGAAATACGCTCCGGCTTTGTAATATGCGTGTCCTCAAAGTTAAAGCCGCGCGATTTCAGGCAGGAAAACAGGGTTTCTATTTCCCAGCGCCGGCCATACAATTCGATAGGTGAATCAACTTCTTTATCTGTTGCAACAATAAGTAATTCACCATCTGTAAGCCGGAGCGCGCTCAACCAGACTTTTTGCTTCCAAAGCCTGCGCTCACCCCTCAGTTTTCGTTGTTCACCAGGCTTCAGATCGTAGAAAAGAGCATCCACATTAACGTCAAGCCCCAAGCTGTTGCTGGTTTGAGTGTTGCTTTTGATTCGAATGCAAAATGAGATCCCTTCACTACGCAACCATGAGAACCATTCGTTTCCAACAAACTCTCGGTCAGCCAGCAGACAGGCAACTCTTTCTTTGCCAAACTGCTCTATAAAACGCTTAAGTAAGGCTATACGCTCTGTGGTATTACTGTTCCCGCGCTTGGGCAGCAAATCCCACATGAGAGGGATGGCTATCCCTTTGTAGGCAATAGACAGCATTAATATATTGATATCCTGCTTGCCCCACTGCCAATTTGTTCTGTCTATGCTGAGATACAACGGCGTCTGGTCAAAATCAAAAAAAGTCATCACCCATCCGGCCAGAGCGGTGAAGCATATTGTGAATTCCCTGAAAAATCGCTTGATACGCTTGTAGCGCGATTCTATTGTTGCCTCGCTTTCAAAGCCACAGGCCAGTTCGCTTAAATTGACCGTTCTTACTTTGAACAATGATACCAGCATACAGGCGAAACAGGTCATTCTTGCCTTGTTCCAACTAAAATATCCGTTTAATATACCGCTCAGCTCGTTGATTTCCATGACTCCATGCCTTTTCCTTGAACAGAAACGCAGGGATTGTCTATTAATCAATGAGCTACTTCAAGTTTTTTGTCCCGTACAAAGCAGAAAACCATGATTGCATCCTTGTAATCACGATGTGTTATTCACTGTAACGCATTTATTTCCCGGGCGAATCAGCTATCACAAAAAATATCAAAAAACAATAGCCAAAAACGGCTATTACAATCACAAAATCACCATGAGAACATACGTGTATTCAAGACGTAAAAGTGGTGTTCACCATGCAGGTTGTAACGCGAAGACTGTCAGAAAAATTGGTTATTGAGCCGAATCTTGTAATTGCGATACTTGGCGTCCACTGGAATATCGTACGGCTTGGTATTCATTCGGAAAATCCGGTGGTTATTCGTGACTTTAACCCAAAGGATTATGTGTTCTCATGCAATGAAAAAGGGAGAGGATAATGCTGGTACTTTCAAGAAAAACGGGTCAAACCATTATGATTGGTGATGATATTTATCTCACTGTTCTTGGAGTTAAGGGTAACCAGATTCGATTGGGCATTGATGCGCCAGAAGAGGTTGCCGTTCATCGCGAAGAGATCTACATGCGCATCAAGCAAAATGCAGAGCCTAAAGCCCCTGTTTCAGTGACATACCGCCGCGCCATGCCAAAAATTGACGCATGCCGCATGGTGGGAGCCGCCTGATGAAAGGAGCAAGAACACCTGCAGCCGCGGCCATGGCGGCACTTTTAACAGCATGTGCTGCAACACAGGCCGTTATCACACTCGGAAAGCTTGAGAGCGGCGTACGCATGAGCCAGTCCATTTTTCTCGAGCCAGTATCACTATTCTAAAAAACATAGACGGTAAAGCCGATGTTGGAATATCCGCGCCGAAATCAATACCAGTTCATCGATTAGAGATTTTTGAAAAAAACAAAACTCAGAAAAACAAGGATTAAGCATGAAAGCACATAATGCAGATGCAGGCATGAGTCCCCATGAAGAAGAGTCCACATCTGTCAAGGCGCGTGCAAAGGAAAAATTGCGCCGCGACCTGGGCTTTGTAATCGAGGCAGCCCTTGCCGATCCAAAAACGGTCGAGGTTATGCTCAATGCAGACGGCAAGCTTTGGCAGGAGCGGCTTGGCGAAAAAATGCAATATATTGGCAATATGTCAGCATCGCGTGCTGAGGCTGTAATTAAAACCATTGCAGGTTTTCACGGCAAAGAAATAACCCGCTTTAAACCAACGCTGGAAGGCGAGTTGCCGCTGGATGGTTCGCGTTTCGCGGGCCAGCTACCCCCTGTTGTATCCGCGCCCACCTTTGCCATTCGTAAAAAAGCCTTATCCATCTTTACGCTAAGTCAGTACGTCGATGCGGGTATTATGACAACGGCTCAATGCGACACCATCAAAGCCGCCATTGCAGCACATCGCAATATCCTTGTTATAGGTGGCACGGGTTCAGGAAAGACAACGCTTGTGAACGCCATTATCAATGAAATGGTAGTTTTCGATCCCACCGAGCGCATTTTCATCATTGAAGACGCCGGCGAAATCCAGTGCGCTGCAGAAAACTCGGTGCAGTATCACACAACGCTTGACGTCTCGATGACGATGCTGCTCAAAACAACGCTCAGAATGCGTCCTGACAGAATTCTGGTGGGCGAGGTACGTGGACCTGAAGCACTCGATTTGCTTGATGCATGGAACACGGGGCATGAAGGAGGTGCTGCAACCCTGCACGCCAATAACACGCTCGCAGGACTCACGCGCCTCAAATCCCTTATTACCCGCAACCCCGCAGCTCCCTCTGACATCGACGCACTCATTGGTGAGGCCGTCCATTTGGTTGTTCATATTGCAAGAACACCAGAAGGCCGTCGTGTGCAGGAAATTTTGGAGGTTTCAGGGTTTTACGATGGTGAGTTCATAACACAGAAACTTTAACAACAAGGAGACATTACAAATGACACGTTTTTACCTGGACCGAAAAATACTGGGCCTCATAGGCCTGACACTCTTGTTTATGCTGCTTACCGAGCCGGCACTTGCCGCTAAAGCCGGAGGTAATTTGCCCTTTGACACCTGGCTTGACAAGGTTCGGAGCTCCATCACCGGTCCCTTTGCCTTTACGGCGGCCATTATTGGACTCGTTGGCGCAGGTGCGATGCTTATTTTTGGCGGCGACATGAATGGGTTTTTACGTACCCTGATTTTTGTCGTTCTGGTTATGTCGTTTCTGGTGGCGGCTCAAAACACACTGAAAGCTATTACTGGCCAGGGAGCAGAAGTATCCGCCCTGGCAAGCTACATACAAACAGGAGAGTCTGCATCATGACACGTCGAATTCCTATCAGGCGCGCCGGCAATCGTCATAGTCTCTTTATGGGTGGCGACAGGGAGCTCGTGATGTTTTCCGGACTGATTGCGGCAATCCTTGTGTTTGCAGCTCAGGACTGGATAGCAATATTTGCAGGAGTTGGTCTCTGGTTTTCAGCACTCTGGGCGCTGCGTCGCATGGCCAAAGCCGATCCAGAAATGCGCGCTGTTTATTTGAGGCAGCGTCGTTACAACGCATACTATCCGGCCCGCTCAACGCCATTTCGCATCAATACCAAATCTCAGGGAGCTCAATACAAATGATTGAGTCACTGACGGTTATGATTGCAGCTTTTGGCATAATACTGCTCGTCATTCTGTTTGTCCGGGTACGAGCCATAGGTGCCGATAGTCATCTTAAAAAGCATCGTGCAAAAGACGCGGGTCTGGCTGATTTGCTTAATTACGCAGCCGTTGTTGACGATGGTGTTATTGTCGGGAAAAACGGCTCGTTTATGGCCGCCTGGTTATATCAGGGGGATGACCACATAAGCTCCACCGAGAGTCAGGTTGAGCTGGTGTCCTTTCGTATTAATCAGGCGCTGTCCAATTTAGGCAGTGGCTGGATGATTCACGTGGACGCAGTCAGGCGCGCGGCTCCCAGTTACAGTGACAAAAGCCGCTCACACTTTTGCGATCCTGTATCTCGGGCCATAGACGAGGAGCGTCGCCGATTGTTTGAAAACATGGGCACACTGTATGAAGGCTTTTTTGTCCTGACCCTTACCTGGTTTCCGCCACTCCTGACTGAGCGCAAATTCGTGGAGCTGATGTTTGATGATGATGCCAGCAAGCCATCAAAAAAGGCACGTACCCGGCAGTTAATTGATATCTTCAAGCGCGAATGTCAGTCTATAGAATCACGCCTGTCAGCGGCTGTTAAACTCGAACGTCTTGGAGCCATGAAAATGGTTCACGAAAACGGTTCACAAAAAACCTGCGACAACTTTTTACGCTGGCTGCAGTTTTGTGTCACCGGCCTGAATCACCCGGTTATGCTTCCAGAAACGCCTGTGTATCTTGATGCTCTGATTGGCGGGCAGGAGCTTTTTACAGGGATCACTCCAAAAATTGGGCGCAAATTTATTCAGTGCGTGGCCATCGAAGGCTTCCCATTGGAATCATATCCCGGCATTTTAACCTCCCTTGGCGAGCTGACTATAGAATACCGCTGGTCATCGCGCTTTATTTTCATGGATAACTTTGAAGCGGTTGCCCACCTTGAAAAATATCGCAAGAAGTGGAAACAAAAAGTCCGGGGCTTTTTTGACCAGGTATTTAATACCAGTAGCGGGGTAGTTGATGAAGACGCGGTCTCGATGGTCGCGGATGCGGCTGCCGCCATCGCTGAAACAAACAGTGGCATGGTAGGACAGGGCTATTATACGAGTGTCATCGTACTAATGGATGAGGACCGCGCTCTGGTAGAGTCTTCGGCCCGTTTTATAGAAAAAGCCATCCTGGCTCTGGGGTTTGTGGCACGAATCGAAACCATTAACACCATGGACGCTTTTTTGGGAACGCTTCCGGGGCATGGGGTTGAAAACGTGCGCCGACCTCTGTTAAACACCATGAATCTCGCTGATCTGCTGCCAACCAGTACTGTCTGGACCGGGCAGAATGAGGCGCCCAATCCAAACCTGCCACCTTTCTCGCCACCTTTGATGCATTGCGTCACCCATGGCAACTCGCCCTTTCGTTTAAACCTGCACGTGAGAGACCTGGGCCACACCATTATGTTTGGTCCAACTCGCGCCGGTAAATCAACGCATCTCGGGCTGATTGCCCTGCAATGGCGGCGCTATCCTTCCGCCCGGATTTATGCTTTTGACAAGGGTCTTTCGATGTATCCAGCCTGCAAGGCAGTTGGAGGCGATCACTACATCATCGCAAACGCCAATGAAAAACTGGCCTTTGCGCCTCTGCAGTTTCTGGACACACAAAATGATCGCGCCTGGGCTATGGAATGGATTGACACAGTCCTTGCCCTTAATAATGTCTTTACAACGCCAGCCCAGCGTAACGAAATTGGCAACGCGATTATGAGCATGCACAAAAATGGTGACAAAACCCTGTCTGCTTTTTCCATTACCGTGCAGGATGAGTCGATTCGGGAAGCGCTCAAACAATATACAGTTGATGGGCTTATGGGACATTTACTCGATGCCCTTGAAGACGGTTTTGGTTTGTCTGATTTCATGACGTTTGAAATTGAAGCGCTAATGAATCTTGGCGAAAAATTTGCCTTGCCTGTATTGCTGCATCTCTTTCGCCGTATTGAAGAGTCGCTTGATGGAAGACCTACGTTAATTATCCTTGATGAAGCCTGGCTGATGCTCGCACACCCTGTTTTTTGCAGCAAAATTCAATCATGGCTTGACAGTATGGCCAAGAAAAACTGTACGGTTTTAATGGCCACTCAGCATCTTTCGCACGCAATTAACTCAGGCATTTTTGATGTTATTGTCGAATCAACGGCCACCAAAATTTTCCTGCCAAATGTCAACGCCCGCGATAAAAGTACCGCCGAAGGCTATGTGCGCATGGGGCTTAATGAAAAGCAGATAGACATACTGGCTATGGCGGTCCCAAAGCGCGATTACTACTACGTCAGCGAAAAAGGCCAGCGCCTGTATAGCCTGGCACTGGGACCACTGGCACTTGCCTTCGTTGGCCACACCGACAAAGACTCTCTCGCCATCATTCAGGCGCTTGAGGCACGCCATGGGCGCGATTGGGTGCACGAGTGGCTCCGCACTCTGGGGCTTAGTCTAAATCATTATGGAGAAGCCGCATGAAGCTTAAAGTAAAACAACTTTTTTCAAAAAAAACACCGGCACCAAAAGAGGCTTTAAAAACGCCTGAGCAGACCAATCCCTACTTAAACGCCAGGCGCTCCTGGAATGGGCACGTGACAGGGCTTATGTCTGCCGTTCAAATCTGGCAGTTCATCGGTCTTGTGGGGCTTTTGACAGGACTTGCCTCTGTTGGCGGAATGATAAGCATAGGCAGCCAGTCAAAATTCATCCCGCTCGTGTTTCGAGAGGACGCAGGCGGCAACACCATTTCTGTAACACGTGCCGACAGGGTGCCTGAGGCACAAATCGATGATTACCGAACTGCGGCGTTGCGTTTTATCGAAAACATCCGCCTTGTTACCGCTGACTCGGATTTGCAACGCAAGGCCGTGTTCCAGACTTACGCCTACCTTGCCGCCAACGATCCGGCTACGGTTAAAGCCAATGAGTTTTTAGGAGTCAACAAGGAGTCCAATCCATTTAATCGTGCTGCCAACGAGATTGTCAGTATCGAAATTCACTCCGTTTTGCAACAAACCAAAGAGTCATGGCAGGTCGACTGGATGGAGACCGTCCGAAGTCGCGATGGCGCGCTTAAAGAAAAACCCTATCTCATGCGCGCCATTGTCAACCTGTATCAAAACGAGCTCGATACGGAAGCCAGCAACGTGGAGGCGCTGCGTAATCCGCATTTCATTTTTGTCCGTGACTTTAACTGGTCGAGGCTACTCTAACTCAGGGGTGTAATCCATGAACAAAACCATGCTTTCCTTATTTCTTTTCATGCCAGCTCTCGCGCTGGCAGATGGCGATATGGCCGATCAGTACTTTTCCAAAAAAAATCTTTCGTTAACCCCTCAGGAGCGGACGGCCATATCCATCGGTAAAAAGTGGCAAACGGGGCAGGCCACCAGCAAACCGGTAGCAGCTCGTGACGGCTCCATTCGCTTTGTTTACGGCTCGGGCCAGACGCAAATTCTCTGTGCCGTCCTTCAGGTGTGTGATGTCGCCTTGCAGCCTGGTGAACAGGTCAATAACCTTAACGTCGGCGATCCGCGCTTTGAAGTGGAGCCGGCCATTACAGGTGTGGGGCCTTTGCAAAGACTGCATCTGCTGATTAAGGCGCTTGATGTTGGGCTTGATACATCCCTCGTGGTGACAACAGACAGGCGTACCTATCATTTTCGTCTGCGTTCATCCCGTCACGAGTTTATGCCCTATGTCTCTTTTACCTATCCTGAAGAAGCTCAGGCCAAATGGGATGCTATTCGTCGCGAGGAAGCGCGTGAGCGCCATGACAATACAATTCCGCTGACAGGTGAGTACCTTGGAAATCTTAGCTTTAACTACATGCTCCAGGGGTCAGCCCGCTGGAAGCCCTGTCGTGTTTTTAATGACGGCGTCAAAACCATTATTGAGATGCCGCGCGCCATGCAGCAATCAGAAGCCCCCACGCTTCTGGTACTGCGGCCGGGTGGACTCTTTAAAAAGAGCGAGACCGTGATGGTTAATTATCGGGTTCAGGGAGCACGCTACATAGTGGATACGATTTTTGACCGGGCCATTTTAATTTCGGGTGTTGGCAGACGCCAGGAGCGTATCACCATTATCCGGGGGAGAGCGTAATGTTTAAATGGCTTATCACACTGTTATTCATAATCCAGCTGCAAGGATGTGCTACGACACAATACGGCCATTATGCAACACTTACGCCAACGGTCAATCAGGCGATGGCCAAAGACACGCTAACGCGTCTCACGGTACTTTACCCACCGGCACGCACCAGTTTTACCATCAGACAATCGGTAAAAGACCCCTATGGCACAGCCCTTGTAGCCGCTCTCAGGGGTCGCGGCTACAGCGTTTATGAACTGACAGGGAAGGTCCCCCGAACACAAAAGGCCCATGAAGGCATTGAGCTCGCTTATATAGCTGATGCGCCCTATGGCAATCTGCATCGCGTAACGCTGTTTATTGGTACGCGTATCATAAGCCGTGCCTATGTGGTGAAAGACGGCGTGTTAAAACCACTCGGCTACTGGCTTTTGAAGGAGTAAATGACATGACTGGTCCTCTTGATAACATGTCGCCTGAGTCCTCACCGGGAGACATGAAAAAAACCGGTGTGAAGCGTGTGAATAATTTGCCGCTTTTCATTGCTCTTGGCGCATTCGCACTGTTTGTGGCCATCATTGCGATGGTGGCGGTCAAGCGTTCTGAGAGCCAAAACGAGCCTCCTGTGCCACAAAAGGTATCACGTGATAAAAACACCGACACCTCCTCAATGGCCGCTGACATTGTCGCAGGACACGCGAGTGGCATTATTCCATCGTCACTACCCCCTGTTGTGACCGAAACGTCCATGGCTATCCCTGTGGCGATGATTGACAACCCCGACGCACCTCCCATGCCGGCACGTTTACAGGCATCAATGGCACCGGAAAATCCCGATATCGAGCGTATCCGACAGGAAAAAACCCAGCAGTTTGAAGAGGCAGTCAGGGCTAAAACGCATATTGAATTACCGAGTCAGATGAGTGCCAGCCATGCTAATGCATCCCCATTAACCGGGAATGAGACAGAAGCACGTCTTGCCGAAGTTCGCCGCCAGCTTGCTGAGATGCGCAGAGATGACACCACGGCAAGGTATCAGGCCCGCCTGCAACAAATACGCGCGGCTATGTCTGGCGGCAGCAACATGGCCTCAGAGTCCAAAAGCACTTTTTCTGGAGGCAGTGAAAACAGTGCGCGCTGGGCCCTGAATGCCTCCATTGAAGCACCACGAACACCTTTTGAACTGCGTGCGGGTGCTGTCATTCCTGGCGTGATGATAAGTGGCGTGAAATCAAGCCTTCCCGGCCAGGTTATTGGTCAGGTATCGCAAAATGTCTATGACACCGCAACCGGCAGATTTCTACTTATCCCTCAGGGCACGCGCCTCGTTGGTGTCTACTCAAGTGATGTGTCCTATGGGCAGGACACCGTCATGATAGCCTGGCAGCGCCTTGTTTTCCCGGACGGTAAGGCACTGGACATGGGCTCGATGCCAGGAGCTGACAGCGCAGGTTTCGCGGGTTTTCATGACAAGGTAAATAACCATTATTTCCGCACATTTGCATCGGCCACACTGATGTCGGGCGTGGTTGCAGGTGTTACCTACAGCCAGTCACGAAATCAGGCATCCAATGCTTTTGGTCCACCAACAGCGGGAAGCGTGATGAGCGAGGCTTTAGGCCAGCAGCTGGGTCAGGTAACGGCACAAATGATAGCGAAAAATCTCGACATAGCGCCAACGCTTGAAATACGCCCTGGCTTTCGCTTCAACGTGACGGTCGTTAAAGACTTGACCTTCAATAAACCTTATCAATCCTTTGATTACTATCGCCAGGGAGACAAAACATGATTCTTAAAAAAACCAAAATCTGCCAGTTTGTTTTTGCGCTTTTAAGCGGACTGGCTGTTATTGGCCCCGCCTATCCTACTATGCCCGTTCTTGACTGGTCAAACCTGTTAGAAAGCATTCAACAAACCAGGCAACAGATTGCTCAAACAAAAACGCAACTGGGTCAATATGAAACCATGTTGAAAAACGCAAAATCGCTGGATGCCTTTCACTGGGACCAGGCCCGGGCCACCATGGACAATCTCGTTAGTTCCATTGATACGTTAAGCTATTACAAGCAACAGGCCGGAAGTCTCGATGCCTACCTGTCCCAGTACCAAAACACAGACTACTACCGCGCATCGCCCTGTTTTAACGGAAACTGCACACAAGAAGAACGTCAGGCGCTCCGAAACCGTGAAGCGCGAGCCTCAGAGGCTCAAAAGCGCGCGAATGACGCGATGTTACGCGGCATTGAGCAGCAGCAGGCCTCATTGAAAGCCGATGCGATAAGGCTCGAAACCCTGCAAAAACAGGCAGAAGGCAAGGGAGCCGAGGGACAGTTGTCGGCTATCCAGGCGGCCAATCAGCTGGCCAGTGCCGAGACCCATCAATTAATTCAAATTCGCGGCCTTATGGTCGCTGAGCAAAATGCTGCGGCGACCAGGGCTGCCGCTATTGCCAACAAGGAAGCGATTCAGGCCGCGGGCGATGAGCGATTTCGATCCGGAAGTTTTAAAAAAAGTCAGACTAAAACATGGTAATTCACAATAACAACAAAAGGAGTACAACATGAAAACAGCACTGATACTGTGCCTTATCCTGACGGGCGCGCTGGCTGGCTGCGACAGCTCAAAGCCCTCTGGAAGACCGTTGACCTGTGCCGATTCACCACAAGGACGCAGCAAAGCCGAACAAATGGAGATAGGAGAAGCCTGTTTTCGTGGCGGCAGTTTCAAAAAAAGCAGTAACAGAGAGTGGTGAGGCTCATGAAACGACTTTCATTTAATCCGGTCCTTGTTTTAGTGCTTCTGCTGTTATCAGCAGAGGCCTGTGCCGCTACTGGCATTGATAACGCCAATGTGCTGGACAATATTCTTGAGCGTTTTGCCAATACGGCATCGCTTTGGAGCGCCAAAATGGTTTCCTATGGCACCTGGCTTTTTTGGGGATTGACCCTCTTAAGTATGGTGTGGACCTATGGCCTGATGGCTATGAGAAAGGCAGATATTCAGGAATTTCTCGCAGAAACCATTCGATTTTTCAGCGTTACCGGTTTTTTTCTGTGGATTTTACAAAACGGTCCTGCTATCGCAATGGCCATCATCAACTCAATGCGCCAGGTGGCCTCGGAGGCGTCCGGGTTAAGCCGACTGGTATCGCCTTCAAGTATTGTCGATATTGGTTTTGATATTGCCGCCAAAGTCGCAGATACCTCGTCCATTTGGTCACCAGCGAGCTCAATAGTCGGTTTAATTATTGCAGCCGTCATTCTTGTGGTGCTGGCTCTCGTTGGCGTTAACATGCTTTTGATGCTTGTTTCTGCCTGGCTGCTGGCGTACGGCGGCGTATTTTTGCTCGGATTTGGCGGCGGGCGCTGGACCCAGGATATTGCCATTAATTATTACAAAACCGTTCTTGGTATCGCCATGCAAACCTTTACGATGATTTTGATTGTCGGTATTGGCAAATCCTTTATTGATCAATATTACGCAGCGATGGGCGGTGACATGGCGATAAAAGAGCTTTTCGTCATGCTCGTTGTGTCTATTATCCTTCTGGTCCTCGTCAATAAACTTCCACCGATGATAGCAGGCATTGTGGGTGGCGGGGGAAGTGGCGGAGGCGTTGGGGGACTTGGAATGGGGGCCGCCCTTGGTGCCACTGGCATGGCGGCAGGCATGGCCGCAGGGGCTGCCAGTGCCGCTCTTGGGGCAGGTGCGAGCACAGCTGGCGGGGCTTCGGCTCTGAAGGCGGCGTTTACAGCAGCTCAGCAGAGCATGGCCGTTGGCAGCGGCGGGGGAGGATCTTCTGGCGGGGGACTTGTCGGTGCGGTAGAAAGTGCCGGGCGCTTTGCTACTGCCATGGGCACCAGTTTGGCCCAAGGTGCGGCAGACGTGGCCAAAGAAAAGATGAGCGCCATGAAAGAGGCTGCTTCTGCCCGCATTGCCGACACCATGGGCGGCCAAATTGCATCAAAAATAAACGAGGCAAATGAAATCAATTCCGGGGCTGGCGCAAATACATCCTCTGATGCCAGCAACGACAACAGTCTGCAGCCAGTCTTCGGTAGTGACAGTCTGGGGCCTGCACGCGCGAGTGGTGGGCAAGGCACTCCGCCTGTAAATGATGAAGTGGCGGCCTTTGCCAGTAAATCCTCTTTCAGTGATGCCAGGAGCTAGCCCATGATGCCTTATATCGATATTCCAGAGCCCCTGCAGGAGCGCGTTGTCTGCTCCATCATGGCGGCCATCAAGTACGAAGTACCCGCAAACATTGTTCTGGCAGTCGCTGAAAAAGAAGGTGGCAAACCAGGTCTCTGGTCTGAAAATCAGAACGGCACGTTTGATGTAGGACCCATGCAGTTTAATACGGTTTATCTGAGTGATTTAAAAAAATACGGCATAACAGCCGAGGACGTGGCGGAAAGCGGTTGCTATTCCTATGACCTGGCCGCCTGGCGTCTCAGAGGACATCTTCAGCATGACCAGGGCACGCTTTGGGTGCGTGCCGCCAATTATCATTCACGCACACCCAAATACAACGAAGTGTATCGCGAAGACCTTGTTAAAAAAGCCCAGAAATGGGGAAGCTGGCTTGAGACGCGATTTACCACCTACAGCGTTACAACGCCAGGGGTCGCACCCGTTCGAGCGAGCCTTGTTGCCAAAAACACAAGGGAAATCCCCAAGGCCCCCAGCAAACCACGCACTCGCCATTATAAAAATGCAAAAGAAGCGTTAATGGCCGTTTATGGTCCTGCCAAAACTGAGCTTATGTAAGGAAAATTATGAACGACAAACAAAGCAAAGCCATAGGACCTCAGGTAAGAAAGAAAAATTTAAGGAAAGACAAACTGGTGCCGTTACTCGCAATAGCCTCTCTGATTTCAGGGCTTTGGGCCGCAACGCAATATCTTGCTCATGCCTTTAGCTACCATGCCTCTCTTGGAATGTCGGCAGGAAAGTTTTATCTACCCTGGTCGATTTTCGCCTGGTGGCATGCCTGGTATGAACTGTATCCAGCCTCGTTTAACGCCGCCGCAAGTATTGGCACAATGACTGCGGCAGGGGGCTTGATAGCCTCAGTCCTCATCAAGATGATCATGTCCAACACTTCCAAAGCAAGCGAATTTCTGCATGGTTCGGCGCGCTGGGCCAATAAACAGGACATACAGGAAGCAGGACTTCTCGGCAACAACGAAGGGGTATACGTAGGTGCCTGGGAAGACTCTAATGGCACGCTTCATTATCTGCGTCATAACGGACCCGAACACGTCCTGACTTATGCACCAACCCGATCAGGCAAGGGTGTGGGACTCGTGGTGCCAACCCTCCTGTCATGGCCACACAGTGCGGTCATTACCGATCTGAAGGGCGAGCTTTGGGCGATGACCGCGGGCTGGCGCAAACATCATGCAAAGAACCTCGTCATCCGTTTTGAGCCCGCCACCTTAAATGGCTCGGCCTGCTGGAATCCATTAGATGAAATTCGAATAGCTACTGAAAACGAAGTGGGTGATGTGCAGAATCTCGCAACATTGATTGTCGACCCTGACGGCAAGGGTCTCGAATCACACTGGCAAAAAACAGCGCAGGCACTGTTGGTCGGCTTGATTTTGCATGCCCTTTACAAGCATCGAGAAGAAGGAATTGCAGCCACGTTACCTCAAATTGATAACATGCTCGCCGATCCAGATAACAATATTGCCGATTTACTGACTGAAATGACCCAGTACAAGCATGTTAATGGTGCGAATCACCCGGTGGTAGGGGCGGCAGCCCGTGACATGATAGACCGGCCAGAAGAAGAAGCAGGCTCGATATTATCCACCGTAAAATCCTATCTCTCGCTCTATCGCGACCCGGTTGTCGCCAAAAACGTCAGCCATTCTGATTTTTGCATCAAGGATTTGATGCACCATGAAAAACCGGTAAGCCTGTACATTGTGACCCAACCCAATGACAAGGCCCGCCTGCAACCTCTGGTGCGCGTCATGATAAACCTGATTGTGCGTCTTCTGGCGGATAAAATGGAATTTGAGCGTGTTCCGACTGATATACCGCGCTATCGTCGCTTTTTATCGCGCTTTGGCTTTGAGCAGACGCCCAGAACTTACGTGCGCACAAAAAAAATCTACAAACATCGCCTGCTCGGCATGATTGATGAATTTCCAAGCCTTGGAAAGCTCAGCATTTTGCAGGAATCGCTCGCCTTTGTGGCAGGATACGGCATCAAGTTTTATCTGATTTGCCAGGACATTAATCAGCTTAAAAGTCGCGAAATGGGATATGGTCCTGACGAAACCGTTACTTCAAACTGCCACATTCAAAACGCCTACCCACCTAATCGCGTGGAAACGGCTGATCATCTGTCCAAACTCACAGGACTTTCTACTATCGTTAAAGAGCAAATCAGTACAAGCGGCAAGCGCGCCAGCATGCTTTTAAGCCAGGTGTCCCGCACCATGCAGGAAGTACAGCGCCCGCTACTTACCCCGGATGAATGTCTGCGCATGCCAGGACCTAAAAAAGACGCACGGGGTTATATCAAAGAGGCGGGCGACATGGTGGTGTATGTCGCAGGCTTTCCAGCTATTTATGGTCGTCAACCGCTTTACTTTCAAGACCCTGTTTTTACAGCGCGAGCGGCAGTACCTGAGCCCATGGAAAGTGACAGACTGCGTCCAAAGAGCGTTGCAGGTAAGGAAATTGTGCTATGAAAGGCTTTGCAAAACGCATGCAGACAGCAGGTGCTGTGCTATGTCTTTTCCTGACGGCGCTGGGGGCTACACTCTTTCTTGCCGGCGCACGCATCAATACCAGCAACAGCATCCCCATAGGTCTTTACTGGAAAACAGCGCGCCCCGTGGCCCTTGGGGATTATGTCATTTTTTGTCCGCCACAAAACAATCTGTTTCGGGAGGCGCGAGCGCGAAGATACCTTGACGCAGGCTTTTGCCCTGGCGGTTTTGGTCCCCTGATGAAGCAGGTGGCAGCTATTCCCGGTGATAGCGTCTCGATTAGCGAAGATGGTGTAAAAGTAAATGGCAAAAGACGCGCCTATAGCCGTCCGATGTCAATGGATCTCGAAGGCAGGCCACTGCCCCAGCCACGCATCACACGAAAGCTCAAAGCCTCGGAACTGCTATTGATGACAGATCAAAACCCCGTCTCGTTTGATGCCCGCTATTTTGGACCAGTTAATCAATTTCAGGTGGAGGCGGTTATAAAACCCGTTCTCACCCGGGCCTTACACCAACACCTTACAGGATACTGAATCATGCGTTTATTTATTGCAGAAAAACCATCGGTCGCTAAAGCAATCGCTGAAGAGCTCGGCGTCACAGGCAAGGGGGAGGGGTATCTTGAATGCGGACAAGACAAAATAACCTGGTGTTTTGGTCACATGCTCGAATGTGCAGAACCTGATGAGTACACGGCAGACGATGCACCAAGAAACCCTGCTACTGGCAAAAAACTCTGGCGCGTTGAGGACTTGCCCATCATTCCTGAAGTCTGGAAAGTCCTGCCCAAAGAGGATGCCAAAAAGCAGCTTAAGACCATAGCGCGCCTGCTCAAAGAGGCGAGCACTATTGTGAATGCGGGTGACTCGGATCGTGAAGGCCAGCTATTAATTGATGAGGTACTGGATCACTTCGAGAACACAAAGCCCGTGCTTCGTTTTTGGGTGTCAGCGCATGACGCCGTATCGCTGCAACGAGGACTTGCTTCCCTAAAAAGCAACGACGGGTTTAAGGGGTTAGGCCTGGCGGCCCTTGGTCGCGCCCGCGCTGACTGGCTCATTGGTATGAATTTAAGCCGCGCCTACACCTTGCGAGCCGCACGCGGCGGCTCGCGCGCCTTGCTGACTGTTGGGCGTGTACAAACCCCAACGCTTGCACTGGTTGTTGCCCGTGATAAGGACATTGAATCCTTTAAATCACAACCTTATTACACCATCAAGGCCGCCATTCAATATAAGAACCATGCATTTGTCGCCAACTGGCGTGCCTCAGACGCGCAAAGAGGCCTGGACAGTGAAAACCGTCTGGTGGACACGGCTGTTGCCAACGCTTTAATCGAAACATTGAATGGGGCGCCGGGGCATATCGTTACTTATAAGCAGGAGCCTAAAACACGTATACAGCCACGGGCTTATTCACTTTCGGACATAACACTTCTTGCCTCCAGCAAATATGGCTTTAGCGCAGCTGAGGTACTCGATGCCTGTCAGGCGCTTTATGAAACCCATAAATTAACGAGCTACCCACGCACTGATTGTGCGTATTTACCGGAATCTCAGCACGCCGATGCCCCTGACATTTTAGAGGCTCTTTCGGATATTAACCCCGAGATGCAGGAGCTCATTGCCCATGCCGACACCCGTATTAAATCAAAAACATGGGATGACGCCAAAGTAGGCGTTCACCATGGCATCATCCCTACGAGACACCGCGGCAATGTCGCCAGACTCTCAAATACCGAGCGCGCTATCTATGAGCTCATTGTTCGCGCCTATATTGCGCAATTCTATCCGGTTCATGAGTTTTTAAGCACCACTGTTGAAATGGATATCAAAGGTGAGACCTTTGAAACCCGCGGTAATACCGTCATCAAAAACGGCTGGCGCGATGTTTACACAGAACGTGATGAAGAGAGTGAGAATGAGGCGGCGGACAGCCAAACGCTGCCCATGATGCAGGCACAGGACGCCGTCATCTGTCTTAAAGCCACGCGCCAGGATTTAAAAACAAAGCCCGCACCCCGTTTTACGGAAGGAACGTTGCAACGCGCCATGGAAAATATTCATAAATTTATTACAGAACCTGAGCATAAAAAAATGCTCAAAGAGGGTGATGGCATTGGCACGTCCGCTACCCGCGCCTCCATTATTTCCGAGCTAAAAAGACGCAACTATCTGGAAGTCCGTGGTAAACAAATCATCAGCACTACGCTGGGAAGAAGTGTTATTGGGGCCCTGCCGGAAGTAATAAAAAACCCGGTACTCACAGCCATTTACGAGCGTATGTTACGTGATATTGAAAAAAACCCACAAACCCTCGATGGGTTTATCGAAAGGCAGGTCGCCTTTGTCACTGAACAGGTAGCGCGAGCTAATAACGGTGTCGTAACGATAACGGGCGCCAAAGCAAGTGCTGTCGTTTCAGACAATTACAGATGCACAGAATGCCAAAAAGGTCTTGTACGTCGTCCTGGCAGGAAAGGCTTCTGGTGGTCCTGCTCATCTTACCCCGAATGCAGACAAACCTGGCCAGACATTAAAGGCAAACCTGATTACAACAGGAACAAGGTCTGATTTTTTATTACAACCATAAAAAGAGGTAACAACGATGGCAACAACCAGGCATCCCGCACTTCCCGATATACATGATGAGCTGATAGCTTTCCAGGAAAAACTGATTGACGCCTTAATCCCTGGCTTTCAAGCCGAATTCTCACCAGACGAAGCAATAAAGGCAGGGGCATGTCTTGAGGATGCGCTAAGTGAAGAAGAGGCACTTTCCAGTGCTCCTGATTTGCTCGACGCCATAAGCGAAGACCGTGAGCCAGGTCCTATGTACTGAGCAGGGACGCATTTGTATCAGGAGGTAAAAAATAATGAACAAAAAGCCATTTCATGACATCGTCGCTGAAAAACTGATTGCACAACTCAAACAGGGAACAGCGCCATGGCAAAAGCCCTGGAAGCCAGGCCAACCTGGTGCTTTTATTCCCATGAATCCCATAACGGGCAAACGTTACAAGGGCATAAATGCCATTCAACTGATGGCAGAAGGCCATAGCGATTCCCGCTGGATGACTTACAAACAGGCCGAAACT
Organism: Legionella geestiana; assembly: GCF_004571195.1. Classification (GTDB taxonomy): domain Bacteria; phylum Pseudomonadota; class Gammaproteobacteria; order Legionellales; family Legionellaceae; genus Legionella_B; species Legionella_B geestiana. Next base: position 14,063 of record NZ_CP038272.1, on the reverse strand, counting down.
CTTGGTGCCCAGGTAAGACGAGGCGAGAAGGGCACAATGATTCAGTATTGGAAATTCGCAGAAGAAAAAATCAAAACCGATGATCATGGTAATCCCGTCTTAAACCAGGAGGGGAAGCCCGTGAAAGAGGAGGTCCGCCTTGAGCGCCCCAGAGTTTTTTATGCCGTAGTTTTCAATGCCGGGCAAATCGATGGGCTGCCACCGCGCGTACAGGAGGAGGTTTCCTGGAGCGCCATCGAGCGTGCCGAGCAAATGCTCAAAAATTCAGGTGCTGTCATCCACTTTGGGGAACACGACAGAGCCTTTTACCGCCCAGCGTCTGACACCATTCATTTGCCGGATAAAAGTCAATTTCCAGAGGCAAGCAACTATTACGCTACCGCTTTACATGAACTTGGGCACTGGACCGGGCATTCATCACGCCTTGACCGTGACTTGATTCATCCCTTTGGCAGCGAAGGATACGCCCGCGAGGAGCTGCGCGCAGAAATTGCAAGCATGTTGCTGGGAGATGAACTTGGGATAGGTCACGATCCGGGTCAGCATGCGTCTTACGTAGGCTCATGGATTAAGTCCCTGCAGGACGATCCGCTGGAAGTATTTCGAGCTGCTGCAGATGCTGAGAAAATCCATCAATTTGTGCTCTCACTGGAGCAACAGCAGGTTCTGGAGCAAAAAAGGACGGAAGCTGTCACTAAAGACTACAGTCAGGTGTTGTCCGCTGATGTGAATACCGTCTTGCATGGCTCTGACTTTGTCTTTGACAGCGTCAGCCAATATCAGGGTGAAACACTTGAAAAAGCTTTACGCCACCACGGATTTAACAGCATAAGCGACATAACGGGCGTACATCCAGAGCAATTTGAGTCGACAGCACTGACAGCGCTTTCTCCTGTTTTTGGGCTGTCTTCTGAAGATAATCTGATGTCAAACGTCGAAACTGAAGCACACATTGAGCGTACCTGCCTGGCGCTCGCCTTTATGTATGTCGCAGAGGAGCTTGTCATGAAGCAAAACCTGTCCGAATCAAAATCAATTCCTGCAAATCTTGCTGATGATATTGCCGCGCTCAATGGCATTCAATCGCTGCAAAACACCGGCATCGAGGCGGCACCTGTAAGCGCTGAAAAAATATGGCTCGATATTCCATTTAAACAAAAAGACGTTGCAAAAGAGCTGGCTGGTACACTGCCTGATGGACAAAAGGCCATAGCATGGGATAAGGAAAACTCTCGCTGGTTTGCACGTCCCGGTGCTGACCTGGACAGACTAAAACCCTGGCTTTCAAACTCATCAGGCCTGCCAGACATGGAGTCAAATCAGAAAAACCTCGTCATTGAAAGGACAAGGCTTGCCGTGCCTTACGAGCAACGTGAAGCCGTCAAGCAGCTTGGTGGAAAGCTTGCTGATGGCAAAAATGCCGTTATCTGGGATAAGGCCGAAAAATGCTGGTTTGCAGAAATTGGTGCCAATCTCGACAAAATAAAACCCTGGATTTCTGAAGGCAACATGCGGCACCAGACACCTGCCATGCCCCCTCAGCAGGAATTTGCAGACACGCTGAAAAGTCTGGGCTGTGTTGTTACGGACGACCATCCCATTATGGACGGAAAAGCACACAGAATACGTGTTGAAGGGGATAAAAAAGGCGAGAAAGCCGGGTTTTATGTAGGTCATCTCGATGGTCATCCGGCAGGCTATGCCAAAAATAACCGCACAGGCATGGAAATCACCTGGAAAAGCAAAGGCTATTCGTTTACGCCGGAAGAAAAAGCCCGTTTACAGGCGGATGCTTTTGAGAAAATTAAGGCGCGCGAAATTGCACACAAAGAATCCCAGGAGGAAGCGGCCTTGCGTGTCGAGAGAAAGATAGACGAATTGCTTCCCGTAGTTTCTCCGACCCCTTATCTCACAGCAAAAGGCATTAAGCCAAAGGCTGGCATTTTCACAGACAAGGAAAGATTAACCACATTTATTCCGGCAACTGACGCCAACGGTAAACTATGGAGCATGCAATTTATCAGTAACAACGGAACCAAACGCTTTGCCAAAAACAGCCGCAAAGAAGGATGTTTTCATGCGCTGGGTGGACTGGATGCGATTGAGTGCGCGCCAGCCATTGTGATTGCAGAAGGCTATGCGACGGCTGCAAGCGTTTCAGAAGCACTTGGCTTTGCCACAATCGCGGCTTTTGATGCCGGAAATCTGGAGTCAGTCGCCCGTAATTTGCATGAAAAATTTCCCGACAAGCCCATTATCATAACAGGAGATGACGACAGGCTGCTGGAAGTCAGACAGGGAATTAACCCCGGATTAATCAAGGCACAGGAGGCGGCACGCGCGGTGAATGGTACAGCAATATTCCCCATCTTTGCGCCAGGCGAGCAGGTCCAGGATCCCAAAGGATTTACCGATTTTAATGATTTGGCCACGAAAAGTTCTCTGGGAGCTGAGGCGGTCAGGCGTCAGGTAAAAAGCATCGTAGATGATGCTGTTAGAAAGCACGATAAGACTATGGATGCACCAAAACAGGCAATTCCACTGAAAAGGGCAGGGCGTGCCATGTCCTGCTAAACCAGACCCTTGATGACATTAAAACATCATGATCTGTATCGCCAGATTAATCTTGGCTGGCGATACAAAACACGTAGCAAGGAACCGGCATGTATCGATTAAACTATTACTCAATCGCCTTGATTGGCGTGTATATCCTGGCATTTATTATCATGCAGTATGGCGGGGGCAATAACTGGACAGAAGGTCTTTTCAGCCTGCCTGTCATTGCGTTCATCGTATTCTGGTCTGAGAAAATGACGGGCCATTTAAAACATCAGAAAAATAGACAATCTCTTATGGCATTTGGCCGGGATGTTTTTATCATCAACTACAGTGTTGTTTTTTCCTTTGTCGCATCATTGATATTTCAGCGCAATAATGTGGATGCCAGAGGGTGGTGGCCCGTACTCATTATCATGAGTGAGTTCTATGCAATCCTGTTTGGATTGGTGTTCGCAGTATTGGCCTTACTGTTGAAGACACAACATGACAAGTACACCGAGAGGTTTGCGCAGGCTCTGGCTATTAGCTTTATATCGCTCACCTTCTTGCCTTTTTATTTCAACCTGGGACCAACGGATCACATACATACGTCAACAATCTGGATGATTTTATTATTTAGCGTTCATTTATTCGCCTGCCTGGTCTCGCGGCTGAGAAAAAAACCATCATCTTGAATGGTTGCAAAATAGTGGGTGTCAAAATAGTGGGTTGAATTACAGATCCGGGCTTGGGGAGCAATGGAACAGCCAACCGACTTAAGGCTTTTCTGTTGTTCTTAATGGCCTTAACTCACCACGTTTTACCTCATCTGGCATGGCAAAGGAATATCGTCCGAGCATATTAATATGACCATATCCATATGCGGACAGTCTGGCTACATCTTCATCGTATACGGGGAAGCCTTCTTGTCGTAATTGATTAATGGCAGCATCCATGTAAATAGTGTTCCAAAGTGTAATGATATTTAAAACCAGTCCAAGGGCACCTAACTGATCTTCTTGCCCTGCACGATACCGCTGATGAAGTTCTCCTCGCTTACCATGAAAAACAGAACGACCTCTGTACGGGACAAAAAATCATATCAACGCCTCGGTCGGTGCCTCGATGCTCAAGAAGGCCATCACCTGACCAATTAAACTCAAGATATTCTGCTTTGCATTGAGAGCCGCATCACGTAGAAAATCAAGACCATAACGAAAAATACTGACCTCTTTTCTACCATGTTTTTTCATTTTGATCGCTTTTTGCTCGTTGCGCCATTCACCTACTTTATAAGCCCAACAAAAGCCGATGCTTAAAAGTGCTATCAGCTTCGAAATACGCTCCGGCTTTGTAATATGCGTGTCCTCAAAGTTAAAGCCGCGCGATTTCAGGCAGGAAAACAGGGTTTCTATTTCCCAGCGCCGGCCATACAATTCGATAGGTGAATCAACTTCTTTATCTGTTGCAACAATAAGTAATTCACCATCTGTAAGCCGGAGCGCGCTCAACCAGACTTTTTGCTTCCAAAGCCTGCGCTCACCCCTCAGTTTTCGTTGTTCACCAGGCTTCAGATCGTAGAAAAGAGCATCCACATTAACGTCAAGCCCCAAGCTGTTGCTGGTTTGAGTGTTGCTTTTGATTCGAATGCAAAATGAGATCCCTTCACTACGCAACCATGAGAACCATTCGTTTCCAACAAACTCTCGGTCAGCCAGCAGACAGGCAACTCTTTCTTTGCCAAACTGCTCTATAAAACGCTTAAGTAAGGCTATACGCTCTGTGGTATTACTGTTCCCGCGCTTGGGCAGCAAATCCCACATGAGAGGGATGGCTATCCCTTTGTAGGCAATAGACAGCATTAATATATTGATATCCTGCTTGCCCCACTGCCAATTTGTTCTGTCTATGCTGAGATACAACGGCGTCTGGTCAAAATCAAAAAAAGTCATCACCCATCCGGCCAGAGCGGTGAAGCATATTGTGAATTCCCTGAAAAATCGCTTGATACGCTTGTAGCGCGATTCTATTGTTGCCTCGCTTTCAAAGCCACAGGCCAGTTCGCTTAAATTGACCGTTCTTACTTTGAACAATGATACCAGCATACAGGCGAAACAGGTCATTCTTGCCTTGTTCCAACTAAAATATCCGTTTAATATACCGCTCAGCTCGTTGATTTCCATGACTCCATGCCTTTTCCTTGAACAGAAACGCAGGGATTGTCTATTAATCAATGAGCTACTTCAAGTTTTTTGTCCCGTACAAAGATAGGAGGTTTACAATGTACTTCGCTGCTCCCTTTGTCTCAGATCCTTTTTAAGACCATACTGTGTATTTGTTGACGCAAACCATTTTCTATTTTATTCTGCGCGCAAATTTTTATATCCCGTAAACGTAGAGAAGCTGATGTTTGAAATATTTCTAAAGACAGTGGGTAGTATAGTGGATGCTGCAACATACGGTTTTCGTGAAACACCCACAAGTCAACTACTCCCGAAAGCCCATGAGCTCACTTACCCACCAGAAGTTCCGTTTGATCCAAGACAACCGAGGTTCGTGTTAAAAGAATGGGTTCATCGCGAAAGAAGCCGGAAAATTAGCTCATTTAGAGATCAACTGAGACAAATCAAAAGGAATGATGTCTCAACCGACGCTTCCTCACTTGTCGAATTATTCAAAGAAATCACGCAGCTATTGAATGACGACAAAGGACCTCCTTTCAAGTTGGAACAAAGCCAGGCTATAGCTGAGCTACTCAATTCTATCAATACTCTATTTCGCGATAAAGAGGATGCACGGCATCGAGCGAGTAATGTAGCGCATATCAGCTCCATTATGCCAATCAATGCATCGGTTACTCCATTGCATACCGATTTGGGTACAAATTCCAACACAACACCGTCCTTATCTGAAGGCAGCGATGCTATACAGATCCATCACATTGAAGATATTCCCAACAATACACCACCACCACCACCACCGCCGCCGCCACCACCGCCTCCTCCTTCTGCTCCGGTGCTGGTAACCCGGGAGATCAAATCCCCAATGGCGTTGTTGCAGGAACGAAAGCTTGAGTTTGTGAAACATAACGCAGTTGTTATGAAAACCCTGCAAGAGCCTTACACGATGGAGTTGTTGAATGAATTGCTGTTCAATACCCGACTTCTTTATAGATCTATCGCAGCAATAAGCGCTAAAAAAGCACCAAAACAGGCCACTTCCATGGCTGATGCGCTTTCAGGCGGAATGAATCGCTTAAAAAAGTCAGCTTCATCAAAAGATGTTGCTTCCAGTTCCAGTTCAAGCAGTTCTGTTGTGCCAATGACAGCAAAAGAAAGGGAGCTCCAAGCCCTGAAAGACTCATTGTATGGTCAATGTGCTGATCTCTGTGTCAAAATAACAAAAGCAAAAATAGCAATGAAGGAACAGGATATACAACTACTTCTACAGAGTCGTCAGCAGAAAGTGGATGAAAGGATGGGGTTGGAACGTCGTATTGCAGGAATAGAAAACCAGCTCCGGGAACCTGGCTACCAGGCATATAAGGCCTTAATCAGCAACCTCACGAGGAACGCAGAAAGGCTTGAAGAAGCACTGTCAGAGTTAACTGCCTATGAACAACAGAAGCAGTATCTTGCAGATGCGATTGAAACAGAACATCGAGGCAAGCCAGCCATGAAACTCTCTGAAAAGATAGTTGTCGATAAAGAAGTATTTAGCGCCCTGGTTCAGGACAATCATAAAGAAATTAATACTTGTACAGAAAATATTCACGCCCTGAAAATCGTCATAAATCAGTATCGTTTAACGCTGAATACGTCTTATCCCCAAGGTCATTCCTATCATGATTATCAAGCCCTGGAGTCGGAGGTCGCTGTGTTGAAGGGAAGCAAGGAAAGTGTCGTTGACAGTATCACCCTCAACCGACGTCAGGTCGACGCGGCAAAAAGCACAATAAGCTCGCTTCAATCTGAAAATATACGGTATTCCCGCGGTGATTTGGGTTCTGATCCGGTCAGTATTGCTGGAGAGGCGAAACCCGATCAATCTCAGGGTTTCCAGATAAAAATGGAGGATTTGGCAAACAGCCCATTGAGAAGTAACGTGACCTTTTTTAAAGGGACAAGTGCCCGGAGTTTGCTACGAACTTGCAGTGATTCTCAACTCACGCTTCGAAAGTAAACAGGGTGTGGCATGTAATTCATCTATAGCTCTTGCTAATAAGTTGGTTAGCTTATCTGCGCATCCAAGTTCACAAATTTTGAAAGCGTTTGCTCGAGCAACTGTTGAATAATTATGTCTGAGAATCTTAGCGGGTAATAGGGGTTTAGTTACTTAACGCTAAACCCAAACTTAATTTCATTATTTTCTCAAACTAATTCAACTTTATAAATTCGTCAACAGATAAGTTAACAATGATATTAAATTTTTTCTTAACTTCAGATTTAAATGCATCTAATGATTGCGATATGAACGCCATATTTTGTTCAATTTCCTTATGATAATTAGGCATATTTGTAATAGCAAATTGTAATAAATTTGGCCTTTGTACGGGACAAAAAATTTGAAGTAGCTCATTGATTAATAGACAATCCCTGCGTTTCTGTTCAAGGAAAAGGCATGGAGTCATGGAAATCAATGAGCTGAGCGGTATATTAAACGGATATTTTGGTTGGAACAAGGCAAGAATGACCTGTTTCGCCTGTATGTTGGTATCATTGTTCAAAGTAAGGACAGTAAATTTAAGCGAACTGGCCTGCGGCTTTGAAAGTGAGGCAACAATAGAATCGCGCTACAAGCGTATCAAGCGATTTTTCAGGGAGTTCACAATATATTTCACCGCCCTTGCCGGATGGGTGATGACCTTTTTTGATTTTGACCAGACGCCGTTGCATCTCAGCCTCGACAGAACAAATTGGCAGTGGGGCAAGCAGGATATCAATATATTAATGCTGTCTATTGCCTACAAAGGGCTAGCCATCCCTCTCATGTGGGATTTGCTGCCCAAGCGGGGGAACAGCAATACCACAGAGCGTATAGCCTTACTTAAGCGTTTTATAAAGCAGTTTGGCAAAGAAAGAGTGGCCTGTCTGCTGGCTGACCGAGAGTTTGTTGGAAACGAGTGGTTCTCATGGTTGCGTAGTGAAAAGATCTCGTTTTGCATTCGAATCAAAAGCAACACTCAAACCAGCAACAGCTTGGGGCTTGACGTTAATGTAGATGCTCTTTTCTATGATTTGAAGCTTGGTGAGCAACGAAAATTAAGTGGTGAACGCAGGCTTTGGAAACAAAAAGTCTGGTTGAGTGCGCTTCGGCTTACGGACGGTGAATTACTGATTGTCGCAACAGACAAAGAAGTTGATTCACCCATCGAATTATATGGCCGGCGTTGGGAAATAGAAACACTGTTTTCCTGCCTGAAGTCGCGCGGTTTTAACTTTGAGGACACGCACATTACAAAGCCGGAGCGTATTTCGAAGCTGATAGCACTTTTATGCATCGGCTTTTGTTGGGCTTATAAAGTTGGTGAGTGGCGGAGCGCGCAAAAAGCGATCAAAATTAAAAAGCATGGTAGAAAAGAGGTCAGTGTGTTTCGTTATGGTCTTTATTTTCTACGTGATGCGGTTCTCAATGTAAAGCAGGGTACCTTGGATTTAATTGCTCAGGTGATGGCCTTCTTGAGCATCGAACCACCGCCCGAGGAGTTGGTATGAATTTTTGTCCCGTACAGAGCAGAACGACCTAAACTGTGTCTGCCTTCGCCCAAATTTAGTTGTACCAAAGTCTGACGACGGAATGACTCATCATGAAGATAATTGAGCATGTGGATAGTTTTGTCAATTCGCCCAATTTCGGCAATTGCTTTGGCTAAACGAGTTGGTTTATCAGCAACTTGAAGAGTGCGCATAATGCCTTCTGCGGGAACTCTCCCGAGTTTTAATGAAGCCAATAAACGTAAAATATCATCCCACTCAGGAGGAACAAGATTTATATTTATACGACTTTTTGCAAGTACATTGAGCTTTCCATAATCAGCCAACGGATCAATCCGCCAGAATCTAGCACCACCCATATCAGCCAATCGCGGACTGAAACGAAGTCCCAACAAACGAAACAGTCCAAATACAATATCACTGTATGCGCCTGCATCTGTCATGATCCGCGTTGGCTGTAATTCCGTCTGTTGCTCAAGAACAACGCCTAACAATATTAGGCTATCACGTAAAGTGCCAGGTACTGTTACAGCATTTAAGCCAGTTCGTTGATTAGAGATTAGATTGTACCAAGTGACACCACGACCTGATTTAAAATATTTTGGATTTGGAGCAGCGTGCACTGTTCTAACCGGTACAACGAAGCGCATGCCATCAGCCGATGCAATATCGCCTCCGCCCCATTTCTTAGCTAATGGAATTTGATTTTGAGCAGAAACTAAAATGGCATTGACCGCCATTATCGTTTCATTTCGAATATAATTTTGATCAACCCATACCAATCTATCTCTTTTTAAAGCAGGTATGTCCTCACGAACAAACGGTTCTCGTCCAGTATTGCAAGCGTCTGCTAGCAATTCAGCACATAAACTGATTAATAGATCCTCAGCACGCGCACTTCCTTCATTGATGTGGGTAAATCCATCCGCAAATCCAGTACGTGTGGCTATCTCAAGTACCATCTCGGGTAAATCGACACGTGGTAATTTGGCTTTTACAGCAGCTCTCAATGCTTTTAATGATGGAGGCTCATCAAGTGCATCAAGCTGAGTTAGAATCAGCTCCTCATTACCCTTAACTGTTTCAAATCGAACAGCAGGGTTATTATCAATATTTGCAGCAACTAACCGATACACTTGATGTAGTTCATCTGTAAGGCTTGTTATGGCTAACATTGGGTCAATTGTTAAATTTAATGAGCGGCAAATCATAGGACGTATTGCCTCCCACTCTGAGCCAGAATAAAGATTGGCTCTTGGATCAGCATACCGCCAACTCGGACTTATGAACACATCCCTATGTTTCAGTGCCGATTGCAATTTATCAAGAACACAAAATATATATGCTGTTCGGTCAATTGTAGTTCTATTGCTATCCCGGCCAGTTATTGATGTTATTAATGCAAGCTCTTTATTATTTGCGTTTTTTTGAACTTCCTTCATGTTTAAAATGGATTTTTTCAATTTCTCAACTTGAGATTGTTTTTTCTCTGGTACAACGATTTCCTTAATTTTTTTATTGATAAGGTCAGCATATAAAAGTTTATCGTTATGCAAAATGATACCATCTTGGGTTTTTACAAGTTTCTTTATGACGCGATAAGTGGGTCGTGGTTCGTCTTGTGGCCAATTGATAACGCTACATTCATTTTTAATAACAATATTACGTTTCCATGATGTTCCAATAATCTCCATTGGCGGTTCATCCGTTTGTTTTCCCTTTAACCATTCAAGACTGGCAAGAAGAGGTTTTCCCGCTTGATTACTATCAAAATTTATTACTCGAAGGAGCGAAGGTAAAAATTTCTGAACTGTTTTTTCCTTTTGTTCAAGCTCATGATAAAACACATTACTTGGCGGCCTGATTAAGGCAGTGGCATTTTCAACTGCAGATACAAGCGCTTCATGACCTACTGTTGTATAAATTGTGTCCCGAATTTCATGATCACATAATTCTGTATTCAGTAGTAATTTACATGCATCGACCAATGTGGCTGTAGCTTGATCGAGATCTTTAAGAGTTCGCAGTCGTGTATTTTTATTTTCTTGCTTGGCCTTTGAGAATAAATCACGCAATACCATACTGAGCACGTCCAGAGAATCATCTTGGGAGTCTGACTCAAAATGATTCGCAAAAGCAACGAGCGTCGCCATTTTACGCTCAAACGGCAAGCGGTTGATGGCTGTAATTTTTGCCGTATTAGCAAAGCGTGCAAGTGTTGCTATTTTACAGGCGGGGATGCGGTACAGTGGTAATTCAACACTAATGTTGCGGGCAGACTCAACCCGTTTTAATGCTTGCACAAGAGCTGTGCTACTGATGCTAACCGGACCTTTACGCAGTTTATCAAGCAATGACAGATGTTCGTCATCCTCTACCACCAAGAGGTCATTCAGTTTTTCCTGTTGTGATGCGCTTAAATTTTTAATCAACATTCGCCATAAGCGAGACTCCATCCTGGAGCGAATTTCTGCAACAAAACGCTCAAGAACTGTAATACCTGGTAACAATATTTTGTTGGTCGATAGCCAACCCACTGCATGATCAAAAAGCACTCCAGGTCTGTCAGTACCAGTCCAGCATAGTGCACATAATATGCGACCAAGACGATAACGACTACCTTTTTCAGCAAATTCTATATAGCCATAACGCGCTCGAATTTCAACAGCATGACGCCAACGCTGCTCACTTTTCATGTACATTGATATGCAACTTTCAGGATCATTAACCTTGATTTGAATAGCAACTCGCTCAATTACCACACGAGGAATCTGATTCAAGTCGGAAATAAAAGCTCCAATAAATCGAACTGTTGTCAGCTGTAATGCATAACCTAACCTGCTGAAGTCACCACGCTTGTTTGCAATCCACTCCATATCCTGATCATCGAGGAAAAAAAGGCTATCTACGATATCTGGTGGTAGGTCAGTAGGATATTTAGCGTAATTGTCACATTGTACTGGGGAGAGAAAACTAACAGGCATGTTTATCCAAAATCAATAGGTGTTGTTGCTAAACTTAGAAGTTTTGCAACGGAATTTGAATGCCTTTATTTAAAGGTTTAAATTCGTTGCAAAAATCAGATGCAAAAGTCTATTGTTTTGCGATATGATTTGCAAATAAAATATTAGGGATTAGTTATGAAAATTGGGTATGCTCGCGTTTCAACCACGGATCAAAATTTAGAGTTGCAATTAGTTGCACTAAAAGAAGCTGGTTGTAAACGTATCTATCAGGAAAAAATTTCTGGTGCAAAAAGAGATCGTCCAGAATTACAACGATTACTTGATCAGCTTCGACCTGAAGATGTAGTCGTTGTTTGGAAATTGGATAGATTGGCGCGTTCAACCCAGCATTTATTAGAATTAATAGACTGCATAAGAACAACAGAGGCTTCCTTTTGTTCGCTTTCCGAGCCTTGGGCAGATACCACTTCTCATGCCGGTAAAATGATCATGACCGTATTCGCAGGTATTGCAGAATTTGAGCGTGACTTAATTCGTGAACGTACTGGTGCGGGTCGCGCAGCTGCAAAGCAACGTGGAGTTCGTTTTGGACGACCTGAAAAAATGAATAAAGAACAAAAGTCATTGGCCAAGCGGCTTTTGCAAGAAGATAAATCGGTAAGTGAGATTGCAAAAACGTTTAATGTCCATAAAGCAACAATTTATCGTTTACAACAAGAATAATTCACTACAGATCCCCAATCCTATGGTATTCTTAATATTAAGAATTATTTATTAATGATAACATCTGGTATGGTTTGAGTTAATTTTTATGGATAAAGAATGATCAATATAAAATATGGATTTGGAAAAGAAGTATTGTATTCATTTGATGATGCAATTAAAAAAGTTACTGAAGAACTGCAAAAAGAGGGATTTGGAGTTCTTACAAATATAGATGTGTCAGCAACTTTGAAAAAAAAATTAAATAAAGATATGCCTCCCTATCAAATTCTTGGTGCATGCAATCCGCAATTTGCCCATCATGCTTTAGAAAAGGAGCCATCTATAGGTTTGCTTCTACCATGTAATGTGGTTGTACGCCAGGATGATATAGGCAAAGTGCATATTGAATTTATGGATCCAAAATCAGTATTAGAATTGGTCGGCAATCCTGAGATCAATCTGGTCGCTGGAGAAGTAAGACAAAAACTGGAGAGAGTATTAAGCGCATTGTAATGCGCTCATCTACAGTTAAGATTTTAACATGCGAAGACCACTTGCAATAACAATAAGCTCACTTATTTCATGGGCTAAAACTGCTATTGGCAACGTAAAATAGCCAGTTACCGCCCCGACAATAAGAGAGCTAATAACAATTATAGATAGTCCTAAATTTTGTAAAATTATATTCCAGGTTCGATGACTAAACTCGATGAGATAAGGTAATTTTAATAAATTATCACCCATTAATGCTACATCCGCAGTTTCTAATGCAACATCGGTTCCAGCGGCGCCCATTGCAACTCCTACATGTGCTGCTGCAAGTGCTGGAGCATCATTTACTCCATCGCCAACCATCATTACCTTACCGTAACGTCTTTCCAGTTCCTCAATTTTTCGTGTCTTATCTTCTGGTGATAAATCAGAGAATACTTCATCTACACCTGCTTGAACTCCAATTGACGCGGCAGTTATCGAGTTATCTCCAGTGAGCATAACAACACGCTCAATACCCATCAATTTTAGGGACGATACCATCTGCCTTGCTGTAGATCTTAGAGGATCAGTAATTGCAATTAAACCGAGAATTTCCTTATCTGTTCCTACTAATACGACAGTCTTTCCAACGGTCTGTAATTTATTTATTTCTTGAATTACAGTTTCTACCAATAGACCCATATCAATAAATAATTTTGGATTGCCAATATAAAATTGTTCTCCATTTATAAAACCCTGAACCCCTGAACCAGTCAATGACTTAAAATGTTCAACAGGTTTATATGCAACACTTTCTGCCTTTGCTTGTTGTAAAATGGCATGTGCCAGTGGATGCTGGGAACGCGATTCAAGGGTGGCAGCTACATTTAATATTTGGTTCTGAGTATAATTATTTAACGAAATGATATCGGTGACCTTGGGTTGTCCTTGTGTTAAGGTTCCTGTTTTATCAAGCGCAATAACCTTTATTTGAACCAATTTTTCTAAATATATCCCACCCTTAAGTAATATTCCGTTTCGACTGGCTGTACCAAGAGCAGCTACAAGGGTAATTGGGATAGAAATTACTAAAGCACATGGTGCAGCTGCAACAATAAACACCGTTGCACGTAGCACCCATTCTTGCCAATGCAGCCCAAATAGAGGAGGTAGGGTAGCTATTAGTACCCCTGCTAAAAGAACGAATGGACTGTAGAGATTGCCAAAACGCTCTATAAATCGTTGACTGCGACCTTTTTTATCCTGTGCTTTTTCAACAAGAAAAATAATACGAGATAACGTGTTCTCAGCAAATTTTTTGGTAGCGCGAATAGTAAGAGTCCCCTCGCCGTTAATAGTTGCAGAAAATACTTTATTTCCCACAAATTTCTCAACAGGAATTGATTCACCCGTGATAGGCGCTTGGTTTACACTAGAATGTCCAGATATGACCTCTCCATCTGTAGCGATGCTTTCACCAGGACGAACAATAAACTCATCTCCAATTTGAATGTCTTCTAAAGGTATTAGGAACTCGCTATTATTACGTCGGACTAATGCGGATTTTGGGGCAAGTTCCATCAATACTCTGATAGCATGTCGCGCCCTTTCACCAGCATAACCCTCTGCTGCTTCAGAAATAGAATATAAAAAAACCAGTGTTGCC
>NZ_CP038271.1:2465000-2605876 GCF_004571195.1 Legionella geestiana | reverse complement strand
GGTGCGGTCACACTTGCCAATGGCTTTACCTATCTCGCGACTGAGGTCGGACAGGCTTCAAGTGGTGGTACTATTGCCTGTCTCGAAGGGGGATTTAATAACCTGGTTGCCGCCACTGTTGATAACAGCCCGGGAATTGAGTGGGGTGGAATTCTCACAGCAGTCGGACCGAGCGCACAAAGCCCTGAAGATGGTGCCAGTAACACTGCTGCCATCGTTGCTGCACTGGGAGAAGGAGCTTATGCTGCGAAGGTATGCAGCGACTATGAAGTTGACTCCCTCGGACATTCGCCCTGCCAGCCCGGAAACACCTGCTATAACGACTGGTTTTTACCTGCTGGATTCCTCTCGCCACCCGTATCACAGATAGAATGTCTGCTTAACAACCGTGAGGCGATTGGTGGATTTTTTGATGCCAACTACTGGAGTTCTACCGAGTTTTTCTTAAATCCCGAACAGGGTGCATGGATAGCGGGTTTTAATCCTCTCTTCACAGGCATCCTGCCAGACTTTAAAAACTATGCCTACCGAGTCCGCTGTGTACGGGCGTTTAACCCCTGACAGCCTTTGGACATCTCCTGACAGGCCTGGCGAAGCTCGCCGGGCCTGGCTTCTGCTCTGCCCAAACTTGCATCCCCCCCCTTTGTTGGACTATTCTTCACAGTATAAGCAACCTACTTAAAAACAAACCTTGAGCAGTACACCCCTGCGGGACCGGAAAAAAACGGCAGCGAATGCCAGACACCACGCCTCCATCACAGACGATGCGTCAGACGGGCGCGAGCTGAAACATGCTGTTCATCTTAATCGAAAGACCATTACCGCTCTGAATCCGAGGCAGGCCGAGTACTTAAAAAGTATGGACCGCGCCGATGTAACGTTTGCCGTAGGCCCTGCGGGTACCGGTAAAACGTGGCTTGCCGTTTCCAAAGCGATTTCGGCGCTCGAAAAAGGCGAAGTGCAGCGGCTTATCTTCGTACGCCCCGCCGTTGAAGCCGGGGAAAAGCTTGGGTTTTTGCCAGGCGACCTTGTGGAGAAAGTGCTGCCATACCTGCGTCCAATTTACGATGCTCTCTATGAGATGGTCGGTTTTCGCGAAACGCAGAAACTTGTGCAGAAGGATGTCATTGAAGTACTGCCGCTTGCCTTCATGCGGGGACGCACGCTCAATGAAGCCTTCATCATTCTTGATGAGGCGCAGAATACCACTGTAGGCCAGATGAAAATGTTTCTAACACGCATGGGGTTTGGTTCGCGTGCGGTGGTCACAGGTGACACCACGCAGGTGGATTTGCCGCGCGGTACGGAGTCGGGATTAACCCACGCCCTGCGACTGTTTCGCCGCCTTGAGGAAATTCCCATTCATATATTCGACAGCACTGACGTAGTGCGCCATCCGCTTATTGCAAAAATTCTCGACTGCTACGAGCAGGATGAAGCAGGTAAAAAATCATGAACCATCGCATTGCACTGCAGCATGCCAGCCAGTCTCCCCTGCCGGTCAAGGACCATGAAATCCGTAAATGGGTGCGTGCAGCCCTTGAAAATCCGGCATCTGAAGCGCCCTTTGAGCTGACACTGCGTTTTGTGGACAACAGCGAGATACATGCGTTGAACCGCACCTGGCGCCAGCAGGACAAACCCACCAATGTACTTGCGTTTCCTGCGAATCTCCCAGAGGGTATCCGCCTGACGCGCACGCTCCTTGGCGATATCGTCATTGCGCCAGAAGTGCTCAAACATGAGAGCGAAGAACAACAGCGCGACCTGCGCGCGCACTGCGCGCACATTGTTATACACGGCGTGCTGCACCTGCTTGGACATGATCACCTTGAAGAGACAGATACCGCGCGCATGCAGGCAGAAGAAATTCGTCTGCTCGCGCGTTTTGGTTTTGCAAACCCTTACGAAGGACAGGCATCGTGAGAGAGGACGAGGAAACCCATTCATTGTTTGAGCGCCTTAAACATTTTCTGAGTGCAGCTCCCCAGAATCAGGAAGAGCTCTTAAAGCTCCTGCGCGAAGCTCAGGCGCGCGCACTTATCGACACTGACACGCTTGGCATGATTGAAGCTGTACTGCTTTTTGCCAAAATGCGCGTTCGCGACATTATGCTGCCTAAAAGTCAGATTACCTGCATCCCTGAAAGTGCGACGCTGAATGAAGTGGTGGCAATTGTGAGCGATTCCGGGCATTCACGCTTTCCGGTGACCGGTGAGAACATGGATGAAATCATCGGTATTCTGCATGCCAAAGATCTGTTTGCCTGTCAGCTGCTTAATCAGGCCGATTTTGACCTGTCTGATTTATTGCGTGAGGCGACCGTAGTTCCTGAAAGCAAGCGCCTTGATTTGCTGCTGCGAGAATTTCGCAGCAACCGCAACCACATGGCCGTAGTGGTTGATGAATATGGTGCCACTTCCGGTATTGTCACTATTGAAGACATTATTGAACAGATTGTTGGTGACATTGAAGATGAATTTGATGTAGATGAAGATGACTGGATTAAGGCGCATGGCTCGACCCACTGCATCGTTAAGGGACACACCCCGCTTGAAGTTTTCAACGAACGATTGAACGCCCATTTTAGCGATGAAGTTTACGACACCATCGGCGGCATCGTTATGGCAGGTTTTGGCTGTCTGCCGCGACGCGGTGAAAGCATTATTCTCGATGGCTTTGAGTTCAGGGTCATCAGCGCTGATGCACGCCGCGTGCGTTTGCTCGACTGCATCGACCGGCGTGAGCACCCCGACGACGCTCGCGCCCCTTCGGAGGCGCTGTTATGACCGTTCATATCCTGCTGGTCGACGATGATACTGAGCTGTGCGATCTGCTGCAGCAATACCTTGAGAGCGAAGGATTTGCCGTGCAGTGTGCGCATGATGGCGAACAAGCCATCAAACGTGCACTCAATCAGCGCCTTGATGCCATTATTCTGGATGTGATGCTGCCCAAACGCAACGGTTTTGAAGTCTTGAAGGCCATCCGTGAACAACAGGATACACCGGTATTGATGCTCACCGCGCGCGGCGATGACATCGACCGTATTGTAGGACTTGAAATTGGTGCGGACGATTACATGCCAAAACCGTGCAACCCGCGTGAACTTATCGCACGCCTGCGCGCCATTCTGAGGCGCAGTCAGAAGGCACCGACCGCACGACCACTGATTGAAATCGGCGACCTGAGCATTGACAGCGCACGGCGCGAAGTACGCCTTGGCGGTGTCTCGCTCGAATTGACCAACGCCGAGTACAATATCCTTGAAATGCTCGCCAAATCCCGGGGACAAGCGTATTCGAAGGAAGAACTGACTGAACACGCGCTTGGGCGGCGATACACAGCGTATGATAGAAGCATTGATGTGCATATCAGTAATCTTCGCACCAAACTCGGTGACAATGCACACGCTGAAACCTGGATAAAAACCGTCCGCGGCTTTGGATACATGCTCAATGCGTAGCCCGACCATTGGTCTTTACTGGAAAATTTTTATCTCTTTCTGGCTCGCGACCATTCTTGTGATTTTCACCACTGCCTGGGTCACCAGTGAGATTGCGCAGAAGGCCTCGGTGCCGGCGCGCGAGCAGGTGTTCATGGACAGCTATGCAAATGCGGCCGTTGCCACCTGGGAGTCAGGGCGTAAAGAAGCACTCGATGCATGGCTTCGCCACACCGGTGTCTCGCGCCATATGGATCTTTATCTGCTCACGAGCAAAGGCGAGATTTTCGGACCCACACCGCCCTCGCCGGCCATTCGCAATATTTCAAAAAATCTAGTCAGCGATGTCCTCGACAGCGGGATTTTTAAATCCGGTAATCTGCTTGTGAGCCATGAAATTCTGACTCCATCAGGCACTGCCTATCGGCTCGTGGCACTGTCAGACAAACCTATTGCACATTTTATTCAAATCCCCTGGGCAAGCCTTGCCGTACGCCTCATGGTGGCAACGTTTATCAGCGGTATTATCTGTTACCTGCTCTCAGTTTACCTGACCCGTCCCCTGCGTTCCCTGCAGCAGGCAGCCAGTGCCCTTGCCAGCGGTAAACTGCATACACGTGTCGGGCGTTTTTCCGGGCATGGAAAAGATGAAATCGCCGAACTTAGCATTGAATTTGACCGAATGGCTGAGCAGATGGAGAGCCTGATTCATTCCAAGCACCGTCTGTTACAGGATATCTCTCACGAGCTGCGCTCTCCGCTTGCCCGCCTGCAACTTGCGATTGCTCTTGGTCAGGCAAAAGCGGGACCTAATGTTGCTGAGGCGGAATTTTCCCGCATGGAGCTTGAGTGTCATCGACTCGGTACGCTTATCAGTGAAATTCTGGAATTTGCCCGTCTTGAAAAAGCGCCCGGACTTTCGCAGATGGAGGCGTGTGAACTCGTCCCGCTGCTTAAGGACATCGTCAATGATGCCAATTTTGAATTTACCCATTCAGGCAAAAAAGCGTGCCTTGAGCATACACTTCCCTGTGTGATGCAAATGGATGTTCGCCTTATGCGCCGCGCGCTTGAAAACATCATTCGTAATGCACTTGCCTACTCGCCAAAGGAAACATCGGTGAAAGTCTCCATGGCGCGCATGGACAACGAGGTTGTTATCCATGTCGATGATAAAGGCCCTGGTGTGCCACAGGATGAACTGGCAAAAATTTTTGACCCGTTCTACCGCGTGGATACTGCACGTGAGAAAAAAACCGGCGGCTTTGGCCTCGGACTTGCCATTGCGCAGGAAGCCATACGCCTGCATCACGGACATATTGAGGCGCATCTGCGTCCTGAAGGCGGCCTGCGTGTCAGTGTCTTTCTGCCTGATGCGCCTGTCTTGAAGGACTAAAGGCGGCGCTCTTCAGCCTGCATCCATGGACACTTACCTGTGTTTGCAGTAGCATGAAAAACATCCACGTGGAAAAGGGAATGTTCCATGCTGATTGCGACAATTGCGGAATTACCCCCGGAAACCCGGGTTGCCATCACTCCAAAAACGGCCACACTCTATCGTCAGGCGGGCTTTGAGGTTGCTGTCCAGAACGGGGCAGGGTTAGCATCTGGCTTTGATGATGCGGAATTTGAATCAGCAGGCGCCCTTTGTGTGCCGGATGTCCCCACCCTGCTCTCAAATGTCAGCGTTCTGATGACAGTCAACGCACCCGCCCCGGAAACTGCGAATCTCCTGCCTGAGGGTGCACTTATCATTTGCATCGATGACCTGCCGGAAACCGCGCCTCTGATACAGATTTGCCTGCAAAAAAAACTTGGGCTTGTCGCGATGTCACGCATACCACGCATCAGCCGCGCGCAAAGCATGGATGTTCTCTCCTCACAGGCAAGCCTCGCTGGATACCGCGCCGTTTTAGAAGCCTTACAGCATTATAAAAGTGCTGCTCCCATGATGATGACGGCTGCCGGCATGATACAGCCGGCAAACGTTCTGGTGCTTGGCGCCGGTGTCGCCGGCCTGCAGGCCATTGCCACGGCGAGGCGCATCGGAGCAGTCGTCAAGGCGTTTGACGTGCGCCGTGCCGCCAAAGAACAGGTCGAAAGCCTTGGCGCCGAATTTGTGGAAGTAGAGGGTGACACCGATGCAGAAACAACCTCGGGATACGCCCGCGAAATGTCGCCCGACTATCAAAAACGCCAGCAGGAGCGGATTGAAGCTGAAGCCGCACTTGCTGATATTGTCATCACCACAGCCCTCATTCCCGGCAAAAAAGCACCAGTTCTCATCCCTCAGTCCACGCTTGCCGCGATGAAAGACGGGTCGGTAGTCGTTGATCTCGCAGCCGCCGGTGGCGGCAACGTTGAGGCGACTATCCCCGACAGCATTCAGGTATCTGATGGTGTTACGGTGATAGGCATTACGCGCATGGAGCGCCTCATCCCCACCACGGCAAGCATGCTGTATGCAAATAATCTGCAGCATTTCCTGCGTCTTGCAACCGTTAACAATGACACCCTGTCTTTTGATGAAAACGATGAAATTATTCGCGCCTGCATGCTTTCCTTTGCTGGCCGCTTTCAGCCGTTTCAAGGAGAGCACCATGCCTGAGTCAAACGCCCTTGTCAGTCTGCTCACGATTTTTATCCTTGCCACGTTCGTGGGCTACTACGTGGTCTGGAAAGTCACACCCGCTCTGCATACCCCGCTGATGTCGGTTACCAACGCCATTTCCGGCATTATCATTGTCGGCGGACTGATAGCGGCAGGCAGCAGCGAGGCGGGCAGCGTGACCGCACTTGGAGGACTTGCCATATTCCTGACCTCCATTAATGTGTTTGGCGGATTTGTTATTACAGCGCGCATGTTAAAGATGTATCGCCGGCGTGAAACAGGCGGAGAAAAACCATGAATACACTGATTGCCCTGATTTCGCCTGTGGCCGCCATCTGCTTTATTCTGGCGCTCAAAGGCCTTGCAAGTCCGGTATCCGCGCGGCGCGGTAACTGGCTCGGTATTTTCGGCATGTCGCTCGCACTGCTCGCCACCTTTCTTCTGCCCGGCCTGAAACAGCATTTCCTGCTCATTCTCCTGATTGCCGCAGGTGGCGCAACGGGAACCCTGATTGCCTGCAACATCACCATGACAGCCATTCCGCAACTGGTGGCAGGTTTTCATTCGCTCGTGGGACTGGCCGCCGTGCTCGTTGCTTTTTGCGTTTTCCTGGCGCCTGAATCTTTTGGAGCGCTTGGAGCGGATGGCCAGATTGCCACTACGCGCCTTTTTGAACTGTCGGCAGGGCTTTTAATTGGTGCCATCACCTTCACGGGTTCCGTTGTCGCCTTTTTAAAACTGCAGGGACTCATTTCCGGCAGGCCCGTGCGTTTCAGCGGACAGGTAGTACTTAATGTGATGACCGGCTTTTTACTCCTTTTTTTCATTGTCAGACTGTTTTACGCCCCGTCACTGATGCTTTTGGGCCTCATCGCGCTCCTGGCACTGACCCTTGGTGTTTTACTCATCATCCCGATTGGCGGCGCAGACATGCCAGTGGTCATTTCCATGCTGAATTCCTATTCCGGCTGGGCGGCGGCCGGCATTGGCTTTACTCTGGATAATTCGCTGCTCATCATTACCGGGGCACTTGTCGGAGCCAGTGGTGCCATCTTAAGTTACATCATGTGCGCCGGTATGAACCGCTCGCTGACACATGTGATTTTCGGTGCGTTCACCCATTCCAGCGACACGCAAAATGCCGCCACAGACATCGATGCCACCCATCCCATTCACGAGGCGAATGCAGATGATGCCGCATTCCTGCTCGCCAATGCCCGCGATGTGATTATCGTGCCAGGCTATGGCATGGCGGTGGCACATGCCCAGCATGCGGTAAAAGAGCTGATGGACGCGCTCGAAAAACGCGGCATTCGTGTGCGCTTTGCCATTCACCCGGTTGCAGGCCGCATGCCGGGCCACATGAACGTGCTGCTTGCCGAAGCCAATATTCCATATGATCACGTTCATGAGCAAAGTGAAATCAACCGTGATTTTACCACCTCTGACGTAGCCATCGTTATTGGTGCCAACGACATCACCAACCCGGCCGCCAAATCAGACCCCCACTCTCCGATTTACGGCATGCCGGTGCTGGATGTGGAAAGCGCGCGTAATGTATTGTTTTTAAAGCGCAGCCTCGGGCAAGGCTATTCCGGCGTAGATAACGCGCTTTTCTGGAAAGACAACACCTGGATGGTGTTTGGAGACGCGAAAAAAACCACGGAAGCCATCGCCCGCGCACTGGCGGCACTGCCCCTGAGGCAGTAAGCCCGTGCACTCGATGAGGTTTTTACAGGATGTTTAATCGCCTGCATCTTTCCTCCAGCAACTCGAGATAGCTCTCCTGCATTGGTCGAGATAAAAAACTGCGGCCAATGAGCTCTCGCCATACGGGTGTGGCGAGACGAATTTCCTGTACGATTCCATCAATGACGTTTTGATTGAGTCCTAATTTTTCAATGGCAAAATAGTTAAGCAAATCTTTCTTTGTTAGATGGTTCTTTTTACCTTTTAAAGGCAGAGCAAGCTCTTCTTTGGTATTTTTTTGAGCGATTGTTGAATTCAGTAAATCATATGCAGGAGAGAGGCAAATTTTTCTGTCCCGGGTAATTAAGGAGAAATTTTTAAGATGCATGTCTTCGTTGCCGACCAAAAAATTAAACAGTGTCAACTTTAATAATTTAACGGATTCAATTTTGGGGAATGTACAAAACTGCTCTATGACGGCAATCACTTTTTCCATGGAACTTTTATATTTAGTGTGCCTGTCTTCACCCGACAACTGTGCAAAATCTTCCAGTGCCAGTTTTTTGTTATGACCCTCTCTGTCAAAGCGTTTTATAAAGTAGGTCATGCTGTTGTCTTTGGAATACACAAGACCATGAACCGGCACTTCAAGGCCAATGGTTTTGGCAAGTGTCATGGTAATGGCTTCATTTTCCGGTAATTCCGGGTAACTGTCGCTTTGCGGTTTTAAAATGTAATGACCGTTTTGATCGACAATTTCAAAACAACCCTCTTTAGTCTTGAGTTTTGCACTTAATTTCTTCTGTACACCTTGAACAGACATCTTTCCAACCCTGGCAATTGCTTCCTGCCGCTGCTCATCGGCACTTAAATCTAACGGGTTAAGGGTTTTTAACCGGGGGGACAGCAAATGTAATCCACGCTGCGAATACACTTCCTCCTCACTAATCGCTTCATAGGTAACAGGACAGTGTTTCATCGCAGTTCCTCGATAGTCACGGCACCTACGACATCCTGTCCAACAGCCGTTAACTGACTAAAATAATCATTTTTATCAATTTTATTTTTGCGCAGCAGTGCTTCAAGCATCATGCCCTCGGGCAACAGTCCTTCAAAAAATGGCGGAAATCGATCAAATACATAGTTCTTTTTTGTCAGAGGCATAGTCAGAGAAACGGGCGCTCCATGATAATCATCGAGATAAATAAATTGATATTTTCCATCCGGAAGTTCTTCTAATATTCCAGCGTTAATTCCGTTGACTGCTACCATCGCTGTTCTCATGTATGATTATCCGTTGACAGTGGAAAAGGCGTTTCAAATGTTATTTTGATATTTAAAACGTCCAAAATTTTTAGCAGGGTGTTCAGCCTCACCGATTCTTTTCCTTTTTCGATATCGTATATAACCGTCTTGCCAACACCCGCGAGGCGTGCTAATTCCTGCTGCGATAAGCCGCTTTGTTTGCGGCAGTAATGGATTAAACCGGCCATTTCGTGCATGCGCATAAAACACCCTAAATAAGTTGTATTTTACTGTTATAGCAGTAAAAATAATTAAAATACAGGGTTTCTTGGATTTTATTGTATGAATTTGTCATGAATTACCGCGATAGCAGTAAATTCAATTGTTTTAATAGTTTTTTTGATAATTTTTTACATTAAAGCACTAAATTTACTGCTATGACGGTAAAATATCACTCGCTCATTCAAGAACGCCCTGCTCACAAGTAAGGAGAAAAGCTTTACATAATGTCACGGCCCTTGCACCACTGCGATAACCGCATGAACGTCTGCGTTACCGATATCAAGCTCCTGTCTGGCAGCAAAAAAATGTCCGATTGAGTGGCAATTTAGATGCAGTTACCCTGAGATTAACCATTTTTATTTGCCAATAGACGCAATACAGGGTATCTTTGCGCCTTTAGATTTTTCATAGCAAGGGAGAAATCCATGTTTTATAAAACCTGTCTTGGCCTGCTCTGTGCAGGAACCCTCATGGCGGCACCAGTTTTCGCTGCGGCTCCTGAGGCATTAAAAGCTGCACCCACCATCGACATTAAACTGCAGCCCAATGAAACACAAACGTTCCAAAACCCCGCTTTCTGGCCGGTTGAAGGCAGCTGTGTGGTTTCTACAGAAGATGAAAGTGACGATCTTTATGCGTTTATGAAAAGCCGTTCCGGCAGCGTGAACGGTATTCCCCTTAAAAAGGGCGAATCCATCACGGTAACCGTACA
Organism: Legionella geestiana; assembly: GCF_004571195.1. Taxonomy (GTDB): domain Bacteria; phylum Pseudomonadota; class Gammaproteobacteria; order Legionellales; family Legionellaceae; genus Legionella_B; species Legionella_B geestiana. Next base: position 2,595,892 of record NZ_CP038271.1, on the reverse strand, counting down.
TGATGGCGAAACGTTCAAACTGAAGGCCGAAGCCGGTGCAGAAGTTGAAGTCACCAACCTCGGTAACTCAGTCGTTAAAGGTCACTGCGTCGCGCGTTAATTATAAACAAAAGGGGAAGCATGTGCGTCCCCTTTTGCCTTCACCCACACCCATGCTCGCGAGTCGCGGCGAAGCGAATTTTTGGATACCGCTCCATGGCCATGTTGAGATTAACGCGGGTCGGTGCCAGATAAATCAGGGCATCTCCCCCATCCAGTGCCAGGTAATCTTCCGCTTTCAGGCGAAATTCCGCCATGTCTTTTTCATTTTCAGCGTACACCCAGCGTGCGCAGGTAACATTTACCGCTTCATACACGCAATCGACACGATACTCATGTAACAAACGGTGCGCCACCACATCAAACTGCAACACACCCACGGCACCAAGAATCAGCTGATTGCTGTTAAGCGGGCGAAATACCTGAGTCGCTCCCTCTTCCGATAATTCCACAAGCCCTTTTAACAGGGCCTTGCTTTTCAGCGGGTCTTTAAGGCGCACCAGGCGGAAAAGTTCAGGTGCAAAATTAGGAATACCGGTAAACTGCAGACTCTCGCCTTCAGTGAACGTGTCGCCGATGCGAATGGTGCCGTGGTTATGCAAGCCGATAATATCGCCTGCGAGCGCCAGTTCTGCGTGCGCCCGCTCGCCCGCCATAAACGTAAGCGCATTGGAGATGGTCATGTCCTTATCAATCCGCAGGTGCTTCAACTTCATGCCCTTGCGATAGCTCCCGGAGCAGATGCGCATAAAGGCAATACGGTCGCGGTGTTTAGGGTCCATATTCGCCTGAATTTTAAAGACAAAACCACTAAATGCAGTTTCTTCAGGATGTACAACCCGCTGCACCGCTTCCCGGACACCGGGACCTGGGGCATATTGTGCAAAATCATCAAGCAGCGCACTAATTCCAAAGTTATTGATAGCGGAGCCAAAATAAACCGGCGTGAGTTCACCGGCAAGATAGGCGCTGGCGTCAAACGCATGGGACGCCCCTTTCACCAGTTCAATTTCCTCACGCAGCAAACCTGCTTCCTCACCCAAAAGTGTATCGAGCTCCGGATTATCCAGACCCTGGATGCGCTGCCCTGCCTGAACCGTAGCATTTTTGCCAGACTCAAAAAGATAAACCGCATCCTCAACGAGGTGATAAATCCCGCGAAAACGCTTACCCATGCCCACGGGCCATGTTACCGGTGCGCAGCGAATGCCAAGAACCGTTTCCACTTCATCAAGCAGCGTAATGGGTTCGCGTCCTTCGCGGTCAAGTTTGTTGATGAAGGTCATGATGGGAGTGGCGCGCAGACGACAGACTTCCATAAGCTTTATGGTACGCTCCTCAACGCCCTTGGCAACGTCAATGACCATAAGCGCCGAATCCACAGCGGTCAGTGTGCGGTAAGTGTCTTCAGAAAAATCCTCGTGCCCCGGGGTGTCAAGCAGGTTCATCACGTGCCCCTTGTGCACAAATTGCATGACGGATGTCGTAATGGAGATACCGCGCTCCTTCTCCATTTCCATCCAGTCAGACGTTGCGTGACGGGCAGCTTTTCGTCCCTTTACCGTGCCTGCAAGTGCAATCGCACCTCCAAAGAGCAGCAGTTTTTCGGTAACGGTGGTTTTACCGGCATCGGGGTGAGAGATGATGGCGAATGTTCGCCGTTTAGTGAAATCTTCGTAAAAATCAGTCATGAAAGGTGCAGGCGCTCAGCAAAGGTGAGCGCTATTGTAGGTGAAAAGCCCCTTCAGCGCAAAGTGCATGATTGCGGTGCACGTGGCGCTCCTTCTATTGAAGATGACAGCCCATGGCTAATGGTGCCGGCGGTTGCATCTGTCGCAGGATTTTAACAAGCGTTGGTGCATTAAGCAGCACGCTACCGTTATTATCAACCCACCCCAGTGCTTCCAATACTCCCCGCGTGCGGGCAGCTCTTTCGATAAAGGCGTGATGCACCACTTCTTTAAGGGAAGCGTTAAGGTAATCAATTTTGGATTTGTGTGCAAAGTACGTCCAGCGTCTGGCATCAATGGCAAGCGTTTCCTGATAACGGATGCGAAAAGCGTCCATAAGCTCCGTCTCAGTGACGATTTTATCGCCCTCTGAAGAGGGTCTCACCACATCCATGTATTTGAAATGCTGCATCATAAAATCGACATAAAAAAGGCCAATCAAGGCATGCACATCGGCAGTGGGATGAACATCATCCCAGAAAAAATAGGATTTTGCTTCAGACACACCATCTTCAGGCTTATCAAAATCGGCGGAAGTCACATAGGGCGTGTGCAGTTTAAGCGGATCAAAGCCGTATTTTTCCGGGTTGTGATAGACCTCACTGAAAATAGAGGCTACATCAAATATCTGCACATTCACGTAAGGATAATCTTCGCAAAGCTTCTGTCGCTCTTCTTCAAGTAAAACGTTAAATGACAATGAACAGTTTCTTGCAGTTTCCTGCGCGGCTTCGTCACGTGCCTGAAAACGCGGCAGCAGTGAGAGGTCGGGTTGATTAAGCCAGACAAACTGTCTATAGCCAAGCGCCAGAAGCTGGCGCACATTTTCAACACGTGCCGCAACCGCACGGCGCACTTCATACTCCGAAGGCACGGCATTAACCGTAATCTGATCGTTCACACCAGACCATTCAGTCACAAGAATCTTCGCCTTTTGGGCGCGGCTGAGATGGCGACGATTATCGTCTGCCTCAATCTGTCGACGAGTATCTGCAAGGGTTGGCAGGATGTGACGCGATGCACCTCGAGATATGCTGAACGTTAAGTCTCGAGTCCAGTCGGAAGCCGTCAATCCCCCCTGCGCATAGGAACGGAGAATAATTTGAGGCGCCTTCTGCGTACTTCGAGGCTTACTGAACAGGCTGACAGACAGGCCCCGCTCTTTAATATACTGAGGAGCACGCTTGTCGTGCGTGAGGATGGCATCAGCAGCATCAGTTGAATGCACGTGTTTTTTAGCACTTTTGGGCTTTAATGAAACCATCGCAGCATTATCAAGATTAAAGTCCTCCAAGACCCTTTCTGCTATTCCTGCGCGTTTATCACGCGTAATCAGCGCTTCAGCAATTGCAATATCATCAAGCCCTGACAATTCTCGACTTGGCTCAATAATGCATCGGTTTGCAAGCCATGTTGCGACAAAATCAGACCAGGCAAAGCCGTTGGTAAAACTGCCCTGTGGCGAGCGTCCCTGAAGTCCTGTTACCAGCGTACCGGGAATACAGCCAAAAAGTCTGTCATCGACCCATTCACCGCGGTCGGTAAGGCTGTCACCGATAAGCAGCACTTCGGTAATTTCTGTTTTGTCAGTCGAGGGTGCGTGGTACATCGCTGTATTAAAACGCTCTTCAGATTCATCCTCGTCAGTAAAGGTTGTAAATAATGGTGACCGCACCAGTCGACTGCCATCATCATCGCTTTCCGTATCTCTGTCTTCCAATACGTGCCTTACGGTTGCACTCATAACCCCTCCTTAGGCTAAATACGGCTTCGATGCTCTGGATGCGATTCACGCATGATAAAGACGCTGACTATGAGACTTACAAGAAAACAAAGCGGCATGACCAGCAATGCCTTGTTATAGCCCATAAGCGTATAGACTGGCAAGCCGTTTACAATTGTCCAGTCGTGGCCCCGGTGCAGCAGCACGCCTACCAGCGGCTGAAAAATGGCGGCACCTAGAAGTACAGAGAGGTTATTAAAGCCCGAAGCGGTACCGACAAGATGTGGCGGATTATTTTCCTTAACCACGGCAAAACTGACCGTCTGTCCCCCGGCGCCAAGGCCCAGCATGAAAAGGACGGCATACATCGCAGTCATGCTGACGGATGGAACATAGAGCAGCAGTATAGTCGCAATCAACCCAAGCATCGCACTGATGGCCAGTGCCAGTCTTCGGCTTTTACAGACATCGCTCACCCAGCCCAGTAACGGGCTGCCAACGCCAATGCCAATCCAAATCATGCTGCAAAGTCCTGAAGCCATGACCACGCTTAAACCGTATTTAGTCTGAAGATACGGCACGCCCCAAAGAGCTGCAAAAACTGCAATCGGTGTCCAGATGCAAAAGGCGTAAAGGCCTGTAATCCACGTGTGGGCATGCCGCCAGATTTCAAGAAGTCGCTTCCATTCCTCGCGCAGGGGGCGTTCTGGCAGCGATTGCGTAGTCTGGTGCGGATAATCACGGATTTTGCACCAGAGTAAAAGTGCAAGCACCACACCAATGGCTGCGAGAATAAAACTGGCATTGCGCCAGCCCACCACTTCGGTGAGTTTCGCAAGCGGCATCTCACCAAAAATGGCCCCTACCGAGCTCATCAGTTGCGCGATACCGGCAAGAATCGCAAAATGCTGCGGCGCAAACCAGCGCGATGTAAGCACCAGTACCCCGATAAACGAAAAGGCAGAGCCCATGCCAATCAGAAAACGTCCGAGTGACGCCGTCAGCACGCTGTCGGTAGAGGCAAAAAAGAACGAACCCGCAGCACAGAGCAGCAGCGCGAAAGTCATCAGTTTACGCGGCCCATAGCGGTCAAAAAGGAGCCCCGCCGGCATTTGCATCGGCGCATAGGCGTAGAAATAAAAAGCTGACACAATGCCAAACCCTTCCGCCGTCACTTTAAACGTACGCATCATGGAATCGGCCATAACCGCAGGCGCTACCTGCAAAATAAACTCATAGAGATAAAAAGAAGAGGCCAGTAGAAAAATGCTCATGGCACCGGGAAAAGACCTGGTAGGGTAGTGGACAGAGTGCGTACTCAATGGATTCTCCGCGGCAGGTGCAAAACCTTCATTAGAACGGAAGATAAATTAGATTGTCAACTGTATTCGGCGTGAAGGTCGCGAGCAAATAACCTGTCCGCATCTAGAGCGCATGCGTGGTGGTATTTTTAAGAACCTGAGCCTGTGTAAAAGTACCGTTTAACTTCCTGTTCAGATTCAAGGAGGCATCCTATAATTAACAAATGCAACGTTTCTTTAAATTGTGGATGTATGATGCAGTTTATCAATGTGGTGTGGTTTAAGCGCGATTTGCGTACGCGGGACAATCAGCCACTTTTTGAAGCGGCGCGGATGGGTCGAGTGCTGCCCTTATACATAGTAGAGCCGGAACTTTGGAAGCAGCCTGATTGTGGCCCGCGTCATTGGCACTTCATTCATGATTCCCTTAAAGAACTGCAGACATCACTTGCTTTGCTGGGTGCACCTCTGGTCATTCGTATCGGTGAAGCGATAGAGGTCCTGCAGCAACTTGCGCACGAACTGGGCCCCTTCACCCTCTGGTCGCATGAAGAGACAGGCAATGCCTGGACGTATCAGCGGGATATTGATGTTGCAGCCTGGTGTCGCTCCGAGGGTATTGTCTGGTATGAATTTCCGAGCAATGGTGTGGTCAGACGCCTGAAAAGTCGCGATGAATGGGCCGTGCAACGAGAGGCGAGGATGGCATTATCTATCATTCCCCATCCGGAGCACTTGAAGGGTATAACGAGTATTCGAGCACAGGAGTTGCCGCAGAAAAATCACCCTCTGTTTGGGGGGGATAAGGTGGGTTCTGTGCAACGGGGTGGCTGCTCGCAGGCGCAAAAAACCCTCGATTCCTTTCTCAAGGAACGCGGGCGCCGATATATGCAGACCATATCCAGGCCGGGTGTTTCGGCACGCCATTGCTCGCGCTTAAGCGCGCATCTCACCTATGGAACGTTATCTGTTCGTGAGGTTGAACAGGCAACCAAAGCAAAACTGCGTGCTCTTGCCGGCGCTAATGACCCCGACGCCATCTATTTTACGCGCAATCTTTCGGCATTCCTCTCGCGATTGGCATGGCATTGTCATTTTATTCAAAAACTGGAGCAGCAGCCAGCTATTGAGACGGCATGCATGCACCCGGCCTTTGAAGGAATGCGTGAGCCCCATTTTCGCGATGATTACTTTAACGCCTGGAAAACTGGAAATACAGGCTATCCTCTGGTTGATGCCTGCATGCGGTCTTTGCATGAGAATGGCTGGATTACCTTTCGCATGCGTGCCATGCTGGTGTCGTTTGCGAGTTATCATTTATGGCTGGACTGGCGCAAAACGGCTCCGTTTCTGGCGAAACTTTTTACTGACTATGAGCCAGGGATTCATTATGCACAATTTCAGATGCAATCAGGCGTTACAGGCATCAATGCGATACGCATATATAATCCTGTCAAACAATCCTCTGATCACGACCCGCACGGCACCTTTATTCGTCGTTACATCCCGGAGCTTCAATCCATCCCCGATGCCTTCATTCATGAGCCGTGGCGAATGGATAAAGCGCCAACAGACTACCCGGCGCCCATTGTGAATCATATTGAGGCGACCCGTTTTGCGCGGCAGGAGATTTCATCGCGCTGGCATCAAGAAGGATTTCATGAGGAATAACGTGCCATAAACCAAAAACTCGGCAGCCGCAGTCAGTCTAAAACGCGTAAAAAACCGGTAAAGAAAGATAACACAACGCAGTTATCGTTTGATTTTTAACATACAGGCCATGACAGAATTGGCGGGCATAACCAATCTCATTTACAGAGGTTTTTTTATGGAGTCAGCGTGAGAGATGGCTTAAAAAAACATTTTGACAGTCGTGATGAGCTGGTGGCCTTTGTGCGCTCGCTTGTCCCCTGGGCTGAAGGTGAGCCGAGTTCTTTTCAAGGGGGTCTCAGTCAGGCAGACATCAAATTAGAGAATATCGACGCTGTTGCATACGCGCGTACCCGCAATTTTGGTGATGGCAGGGTATCACGCCTGTCCCCCTATATTCACCACGGGGCACTGAGCTTGAACGAAGTACGCAACCATGTTCTCGGCACATCAACGCAACCAGAGCAACTTACAAAATTTATTCAGGAATTAGCATGGAGGGATTTTTGGCAGCGTGTGCTGACACAGCAACCGGAATGGGCGTGGAAAGACATTGAAGCCTATAAAACAGGTTTTAGTGCAGATGATTACGCTCCTTTCCTGCCTGATGATATTGCCAATGGTTGCACTGGCGTTGCCTGCATGGATGCCTTTATTCATGAACTGACCAGTAGCGGCTATATCCATAATCATGCCCGCATGTATCTGGCAAGCTATATCGTGCATTTCAGGCGCGTCAAGTGGCAGGCGGGGGCAAAATGGTTTTTGCAGCATTTGCTGGACGGGAATGTAGCCAGCAATAACCTCTCATGGCAGTGGGTGGCCAGTACGTTTAGCCAAAAACCTTATATCTTTAACCTCGAGAACGTGGATAAATATTTTGGCCGGCAAGTGGATACATCGCCACAGCATAACGAGGTTTTGTCTGCGAGCTATGAGGAATTACAGCTCCGTTTATTTCCAAACATGAGGGAAAGTGCATCATGCGGCAGCCTTTAATTTTATTGCATGAAGAATCGTTAAGAATGACACATCCCGTGTTCCAGGCTGCCCCGGCGGGTACGAGTGCTGTGTATATATGGGATGATGAATACGCCCGACGTACGGCGTATAGTTTCAAACGCTTCGTATTTAATTATGAGACTTTATGCCATTTAAATGTGGATATCCTTCATGGCGATACCCTCAAAATTCTGCAGGATATTAATCCTTCCATCGTCTATATCCCTGGTACAAACAATCCACTTCTTATAGAAGTAATAGACAGTATTAAGGCGTTTTACACGGTTGAGCTGGTCGAGGATGAGCCTTTTGTAAAGTTAAATAAGACAATGGATTACAGGCGATTTTTTCAATATTGGAATCACGCGAAAAAGACCGCCTTCCTCTATAACGGTGGTTTAGATGACTAAAGGCGTAAAAAAAGAGCATCTGCCTGAAAAAATATGCGCTCGCTGCGGCCGGCCTTTTACCTGGCGAAAAAAATGGAAAACCGTTTGGGAAGAGGTGAAATATTGTTCTGATTCATGCAGGAGAAAATGATCTCTGTGCTGGAAATTGTTTAAGTGAAAACACATGCACAAAGCTGCCCGTTTGCGTTACCGATAGATGATGCGTTTTTTGTCCAGCACAGAAGAAAATGTTACCGAATACCTGTCAGTTTAGCCAGACTCAATCATTAATCTGGCCTGCCGGAAATCGCGCACCCAGCACCACCGGGCGGCTTGAGCCGGTTATGGGTTTGAGATAAAGCGGAGTATCCGTGGCAGCGCAATGCGCAAGCCATGCAAAAAGCATGGCTTCCACAAAATCGGGGTTAACACTGACAGCCACCGTACTTTCTACCGGCAGTGGCTCCATTGCCAGCGACAGTGCCTTTAAAAGCGCACGGTTATGAGCCCCGCCGCCACATACCAGTACCCGCTCGAGGCCCGTCTCTCTGGCAGTAATCGCATGGGCAATCGTTGTTGCGGTAAAGGCAAGAAGTGTCGCCTGAACATCGGCATCGAGCCAGTCTGGCTTAGCGTACGCGAGCATTCGCTCAAGGCTGAAGTAGCCTTTATCGATGCTGCGCGGAATGGGGCGGTCAAACCAGGGGTCTGAAAGCAGCGTGTCAAGAAGTGACGGTATCACTCTGCCTTCAGCCGCAAAGCGGCCATCCCTGTCAAACGCCTGCCCGTGCGTGCGCGCGCACCAGGCATCCATCAGGCAATTGCCAGGCCCCGTATCAAAACCACAAGCCGCCTTGCCGGACTCCACAAAGCTGACATTGGCAATACCGCCAATATTAACAATGGCAAGTCGTTCGCCAAAGCGCCCAAAAAGCTCCGCGTGATACACCGGCGCCAAAGGTGCACCCTGCCCGCCGACAACCAAATCGCGCGTACGAAAATCAGAAACGACCGCTATGCCAGTCATCTCGGCGATGGTATGCGCACAACCAAGTTGCACGGTTACGGGGATGTCGGCATGCGCGTCATGAAAAACGGTCTGACCATGGCTGCCTATGGCGATGACATCGCGCGGTTTTATCGATGCCGCACGAAGTACCTCTCTGGCCGCCTCGCCAAAGGCACGACCAATGCGGGTATTAAGCGTTGCCATGGCTTTAGGTGTGGTTAAGGCGCCCTCGCAAAGGGTGGCAATTTCCTCACGCAACAATGGCTCGTAGGGAAGAGTTTGCGCATGAATAAGGGTGTGGGAGGGAAAGTCGACCAGAGCCGCATCTATCCCGTCCATGCTGGTGCCTGATAACAGTCCGAGATAAATGCTCACGCTTCCATCCTGAAACAACGGTAAAAATTCGCAGTCGTCTGACTTGCGATGGTCTCAAAGGGAACTTCACGCAAATGCGCGAGCTGTTCCGCCACATGACGCACCAGTGCCGGATGATTCTGTTTACCACGATGCGGAACCGGGGCAAGATAGGGCGAATCGGTTTCAATGAGCATGCGGTCAGACGGCACTTTTTTAGCGACATCCTGCAGCTGTGTCGCGCCTTTAAACGTAACAATTCCTGAAAACGAAATGTAAAAACCTAAATCAAGGGCGGCTTTCGCCACTTCCCAGGTTTCTGTAAAGCAGTGCATCACCCCGCCCACGCTGTCAGCCTGTAATTCACGCAGCATCGAGAGCGTATCCGCAGCGGCATCGCGGGTATGAATAATCAACGGCTTTTCTGTGAGGCGCGCGGCTTCTATGTGTGTGGCAAAACGTGCCTGCTGCGATGGTCGCATCGCTGCTTCCGTATGGAAATAATCAAGCCCGGTTTCACCAATAGCAATGCAGCCATTTTCCCTCGCGAGTCTGGCAAGCGTCTTTGCATCCGGCTCGCTGGCACAGGTTTCATTGGGATGAATCCCAACAGAAATACTGATATTGGGATACTGGCGCGCGAGCGCACAAAGTTCTGGAAAACCTTCAAGCTCAAGACAGACGGTCAAAAGATGCTGCACGCCGGCAGCCTCCGCCGCATCGATTACCGCCTGCATGCTTCCGTTAAAAGATGAGAGATCGATACTTGGCAAATGGCAATGGGAATCAACAAGCATGGTGTAGTACTTGGGTAGTAATAATGCCTCGATTTTAACACGCACGCCTGTTGAGGGATACCTCTGCCAAAAAATAACAAAAAATCAATAAAAACAATAAGTTATTTGAAATATAACGGTAGCCTGCGCTGATAAGCGCGGGAGGGATGTGCGAAAAAACATCCGGCCTGCGGCGATATCCGATGCCAGGCTTCGCTTCGCTCAACCCAGCCTACAAAAACATTTAAATACAATAACTTACTTGAAATTTCACTGTAGCCTGCGCTGATAAGCGCGGGAGGGATGCGCAAAAAAACATCTGGCCTGCAGCGATATCCGATGCCAGGCTTCGCTTCGCTCAACCCAGCCTACAAAACCATTTAAATACAATAACTTACTTGAAATTTCACTGTGGCCTGCGCTGATAAGCGCGGGAGGGATGCGCGAAAAAACATCCGGCCTGCGGCGATATCCGATGCCAGGCTTCGCTTCGCTCAACCCAGCCTACAAAACCATTTAAATACAATAACTTACTTGAAATTTCACTGTAACCTGCGCTGATAAGCGCGGGAGGGATGCGCGAAAAAACATCTGGCCTGCAGCGATATCCGATGCCAGGCTTCGCTTCGCTCAACCCAGCCTACAAAACCATTTAAATACTATAACTTACTTGAAATTTCACTGTAGCCTGCGCTGATAAGCGCGGGAGGGATGCGCGAAAAAACATCCGGCCTGCGGCGATATCCGATGCCAGGCTTCACTTCGCTCAACCCAGCCTACAAAAACGTTTAAATACAATAACTTACTTGATATTTCACTGTAGCCTGCGCTGATAAGCGCGGGAGGGATGCGCGAAAAAACATCTGGCCTGCAGCGATATCCGATGCCAGGCTTCGCTTCGCTCAACCCAGCCTACAAAACCATTTAAATACTATAACTTACTTGAAATTTCACTGTAGCCTGCGCTGATAAGCGCGGGAGGGATGCGCGAAAAAACATCCGGCCTGCGGCGATATCCGATGCCAGGCTTCACTTCGCTCAACCCAGCCTACAAAAACGTTTAAATACAATAACTTACTTGATATTTCACTGTAGCCTGCGCTGATAAGCGCGGGAGGGATGCGCGAAAAAACATCTGGCCTGCAGCGATATCCGATGCCAGGCTTCGCTTCGCTCAACCCAGCCTACAAAACCATTTAAATACTATAACTTACTTGAAATTTCACTGTAGCCTGCGCTGATAAGCGCGGGAGGGATGCGCGAAAAAACATCTGGCCTTTGGAGATACCCAATGCCGGGCTTCGCGGCGCTCAGACCAGCCTGCCGAAAAGCCTATTAAATACATAATCTTATTTAAAAATGGCAGCCTTCTTGCGTTTTTTTTGGCTTACGCGGTTTGATAAAGCACCAGCTCCCGCAAAACACTGGTCGCATAGGCACCGGCTGGCAGGCTGAAAGTCAGTTCAGCGGTAGTGCCATCCACTTCACACTGCAGGTTTTCTGGATGAAGGATATTGGCGCGCCAGGCCTCCTGAAGCCCCATTTTTTCGAGTGCCAGTACCCACGTCTGCCACGTATGATACACCTCTGTGATAATTGACAACGCCTCACCACTTGCCACCACTTTCCCCTTGCCGGCAAGTGGACCTGCCGGTGAAATATCGCGGGCGAGAATGCGCTCATGGAGCGTTGCATCGAGTATTGGCACCGTAAAAATGCTGTTAGAGCCTGCCAGCTGAAATACATCGCCCTCAAGCGGCTTATTCCAGGTGGCGGCGCGCACGCGGGCTGCCAGAATCTCGTTAAAAAGCCATGAGCGCGCAGCCGAACAATACATGCCACGATGAAAACGCGAGCGGATTTTCTGCCCCTCTGCCAGCATCGCATGCGCCTTTAAGAGGTTACCACCCTCACGTCCAAAGCGCTGTTCGCCAAAATAATTCGGTACGCCCGTCTGTTTCACACGCTCAAGCTGCTCTAAAAGTGCCACCGTGTCAGACACTTCACGTAAGCGCAGTAAAAAGCGGTTGCCACTTAATGCCCCGGGTCTCAGCTTTTTGTGATGACGCGTTGCCGATATTACGCGCCATCCGGGCGCGCTCAATGCTTCTGCACCTTCGACATATTCTCCGGGAAGGTGAAGACTGAAAAACTGTGTGGTCAGTGCGTGGCGGTCCTTAAGGCCTGCGTAACTGATGCAACTTTCAGGCTTATTCACTATTCTCGCCAGTGATTTGACCACCTCTTCGGTGGTTAATCCGCGCTTTTCGATGTGAAGGATTAAATGCTCGCCATCGCCGCTGAAAGCCCCTGAAAACTGTTCATCCACCTGAAAATCTTCAGGGACTTCGCGAATCAAGGCTTCGCACTCCGGCATCCCATGAGCACGGGGCCAGTTTAGGGCGTTTGAAAAATCAGGGTGCGTCATGGTGTCATTCCCATACAAAAAATAGACTCAAGGGCTACGGCCGTATTAGGGATAACGCCGCGTCGCATGGATTTTTTTATGCGATTGATGCCGTCCAGCAGTTGTAACAGGCGGTGCGGTGTCAGAGTCATGGCCAGAGCTTTGAACGAGGGTTCCAGTGGCTCACCGGACACGTGATGGCGAAGCAGCATCAGCATAAGCCCCTGCAGGAGCCAGAGCCAGCCATCCAGAGGGGTTTTAGACCACGCCTGCGCGAGGGCCACCGGGTTTTTGACACCGGAAAATACCGCTGTCAACGCTTCGAGATGCGTGGGCAACCCTTCCAGCAGGGTGCGCTCCAGAGATTCTTTGGGATAAAACTGCGGCTCGAGGAAGCAAAAAGGATTAGGTGCCTCGCCCGCGAACTCCGGCAATGGCATAGACCATTTTTCACAGCGACTGAGAATGGTCGGCGCAAGCGTTGATATCTGCGTGGCTACCAGCACAAAAACCGTATGTGACGGCGGCTCTTCAAGAATTTTTAAGAGTGCGTTTGAGGCTGCAGTATTCATGGCATCTGCCGGCATAATCCGTACAAACCGGTGCATGCCTGCATGCGGTGTATTAACAATCTCTTCCTGCAATGCGCGTATTCGGTCAACTTTAATGCCGCTCGTGCCGGCTTCAGGCTGCACGTACACTACACCAGGGTGTTCATCAACTGCCATCTGCTGGCAGCTGACACACGTGTTACAGGGAGCGTTCTCGCGGTTACAGAGGAAAGCCGCTATAAGGCGCGTGGCAAAAGCGGCCGGGTTCGTGTGCAGCGGGCCTGCCAGCAACAGCGCCTGAGCGGGGCGTTTTTCGGCAATAGCCTTTTCAAAGGGTGTCCAGAGCGGCTGCTGAAAGGCTGCCAGCTCAGGAAGACGCGGCGTGTCGTGCATGATGCTCCAGATGGTGTTCAAGGATTTGCTCAATTGAGTGACGCACACTTTTGAGAGGCTTCGCGGCATCCACAGTCACTGCGGCTTTAAAGCCTCTAATCCCGTCCTGATAGGCTTTGTGCACGCGCTCAAAAAATTCGAGTGATTCCTGTTCAATCCTGTCGGCTTTGCTGCGTGCCAGTGCACGTGCAAGTCCTTCTGCCGGACAAATGTCAAGATAGAGTAATAAATCCGGGCTCAAGCCCTCGAGTGCGAATGCGGAAATGGCATCGATAAACGCGCCATCCATCCCGCGCCCCCCACCTTGATAGGCGCGCGTAGACAATTCAAAGCGGTCTGCAATCACCCAGGTACCGGCGGCCAGTGCCGGTCGAATCACTTCTTCCACGAGCTGAATGCGGGATGCATACATCAGCAACAGCTCTGTGCGCGGGTCCAGCGCCAGCACTCCGGGCGGTGATTTTACAAGGTTTCGAATCACTTCCCCCACAGGCGTTCCACCAGGCTCACGGGTGGTAAGAAAGGCAATGCCGTGGCGGATAAGAACCTCCTGTATAACTTCCATAGCCGTGGTTTTTCCAGCACCCTCAAGCCCTTCCACGACAATAAACTGCCCTCTCATGGTCTTTTTCCCTTTTTGAGATAGCGATGAATGGCCGCACGCTGGCTGGCATAATCCACCGAAAATTCATGCGTGCCGTCCCCGCGCGCTACGTAATAAAGGTACGCGGTCGGTTCAGGATGCGCCACGGCATCGAGCGCATCACGCCCCACCATGGCAATGGGGGTTGGAGGCAGTCCGCGGTACCGGTAAGTATTGTAGGGGGAATCAATTTTTAAGTCAGCATGCCTGAGCCTGCCCTCATAGTGTTCACCAAGCGCATAAATGACCGTGGGGTCCATCTGCAGCGGCATGAATCTGCGCAGGCGATTGACCAGCACCCCCGCAATCAGGCGACGCTCGCTGGCAACTCCTGACTCTTTCTCGACAATTGAAGCGGCTGTAAGAAGTTCGTAGGGCGTTTTAAACGGCAGACCCGCATCCCGCCCTTCCCAGGCGGCATTAAGGGCGTTAGTGAGGTTCGTATGCGCAAGCATCAAAACGTTTTTTGCACTGCTGCCGGCCTTGTAGCGATAAGTATCGGCAAGAAGCAGTCCTTCAGCGCTTAGATATTCTCCGCGGATGGCATCGAGCATTTCCGGTTGAAAATCAAGCCATGGTGCGTTTTCAAGCGATGCTGTTACACGCTTAAGATTGGTACCTTCAATGATGCGAAACGATGCTGTCAATACATCACCCGTCACCACACGCTGCAAAAAATCACGCAGTGATTCTTCAGGCTTGAGCGCATAGACCCCGGCCTTCAGAGAACGCCCGGAACCATCGATGCGCATCAATATGCGAAAAGCACGGGGATAACGAATCAGATTTTTTGTGCTGAGCGATTTTAGAAATGCCGCAGCCGACATATTGGGGGCAAGCTCGATAATGGTCGAGCTGTCGCAGGCAGCGCATAAGGGGGCTTTCGCATATGCGTAGAAGTAAAATCCTGTCACAGCCACAAGCGTCAGCAGCGCCGTAAGAACTGCGGCCGCTGACGCATAAAGAAAGCGGTTCATTTATACCCGCTTGAACAACAGACTGCCGTTGGTTCCACCAAACCCGAGGGAGTTGCTCATAACGTATTCAATGCGCCGCGACTGCGCCGTATGCGCGACATAGTTAAGATCGCAGCCCTCGTCAGGGTTATCAAGGTTGATGGTGGGCGGCGCGACCTGGTCGCGGATGGCAAGGATGCTGAAAATTGCTTCAATGGCACCTGCCGCTCCCAAAAGGTGACCCGTCATCGACTTGGTGGAACTCATTGCGAGCTCATAGGCATGACTGCCAAAGAGTCGCTTAACTGCGATGGTTTCGTTCAAGTCATTCAGATAGGTAGACGTACCATGTGCGTTGATATAATCCACCTGCTCGGGATTAATACCGGCGTCTTTGAGGGCTGCAGCCATGGAACGTGTTGCACCATCGGCATCCTCATCTGGCGAGGTAATGTGGTAAGCGTCTCCCGACATGCCAAAACCTGTCAGTTCTGCGTAAATAGTAGCATTTCGCGCTTTGGCGTGCTCGTAGTCTTCAAGAACAAGAATGCCTGCGCCCTCTCCCATGACGAAGCCATCGCGGTCTTTATCCCACGGACGGGAGGCCTTTTCCGGCTCATCGTTTCGACGCGAGAGCGCGCGAAGCGCCGAAAATCCAGCAAGGCAAAGCGGCGTTGTCGTCATTTCTGCGCCACCACACACCATGACATCGGCGTCACCATAAGCAATCAGCCTCGCACCGAGACCAATGTTATGCGTGCCACTGGTGCAGGCGGTGACCACAGAAATGTTTGGCCCCTTGAGTTTATGGCGAATAGAAATCTGTCCGGCGACCATGTTGATGATGCCTGCCGGAATAAAAAACGGCGATACCTTGCGCGGTCCGCCTTCAACCAGTTTGTCCTGGTTGTTGGTGATGGTCTGAATACCACCAATACCCGCACCTACAGCCACACCGGTGCGCAACGACAGCTCCCCCTCGAAAGTGAGACCGCAGTCTGCAAGCGCTTCATCGGCAGCAGCGATGCCAAATTGGGTAAAAACATCCATTTTCCGAGCTTCTTTCAGAGGAACGTAGTGCTCAATATCAAAATCCTTGACCTTGCCCCAGATACGGCTCGGATATTCACTGGCGTCAAAATCCTCGACAGGACCGATACCACTGACACCGGCAAGAATATTTTGCCAGGATTGTCTGACGGAAAGACCTGTGGGAGAAACCATCCCCATGCCGGTAACCACTACGCGTCGCCTGTTCAATGAAAGCTCCTCGGGAATACAATGAAAAAAACCTCCTGAAATAAAACATCATTCCAGAGAGGTTTCCATGCATGATATTTAAACAAGGCCAGAATCAGGCTTCTTCCTTGTTCATGTTTGCTTCGATGTGATCAATCGCTTCTTGTACAGTGGTGATTTTCTCAGCGATTTCATCAGGAATTTCAATTTCAAATTCTTCTTCAAAGGCCATTACCAGCTCAACGGTGTCGAGGGAGTCTGCACCAAGATCATCGGTAAAAGAAGCATTGTTTTTTACTTCTTCTTCCTTCACACCAAGCTGCTCACAAACAATCTTGTGCACTCTGGCTTCAACATTACTCATTGCGTGTTTATCCTCTTCAGTGATTTATAAAAAAAATATCGAACTAGTTTATTCAATTCCAGCGAGAACGCAAGCCTCTAAAAAGGTCGCGTTGCTCGCCTATCCCGTTACTCCATGTACATCCCGCCATTCACATGCAGCGTTTCACCTGTGATGTAGGCTGCACCATCCGATACCAGAAATGCCACTGCCTGCGCAATGTCACGCGGCTGGCCAAGGCGTTTCATGGGGATGCGTTTCATGAGCGCCTCCTGCACGGCTTCTGGCAGAGTGTCGGTCATGTCGGTTTCGATAAAGCCAGGTGACACCACGTTCACGGTAATACCGCGACTGGCCATCTCCTGTGCTACTGACTTGCTCATGCCAATAACGCCGGCTTTCGCCGCCGTGTAATTGGCCTGGCCCGGGTTACCGCAGGACCCAACCACAGAACCAATGGTAACAATGCGCCCGTAGCGCGCGCGAAACATTGGCTTCAGGCATGCTTTTATCATGCGGTAAACCGCGCTTAAATTGGTTTCAATGACGCTGTACCATTCGTTGTCTTCCATGCGCAGCATCAGGTTATCACTGGTAATGCCGGCATTATTAACAAGAATCGAGGGCATCTTCTCGCGCGCTTCAAGCGACTCTATCAGTGCGTCAACGGACTCCTGGCGGGTAACATCCAGTACCATGCCTTCGCCGGAAAGTCCTTTGGCTTCAAAGTCCGCGCTGATGGCCTGCGCCCCACTCTCGCTGGTGGCAGTTCCAACTACGTAAGCGCCACATGCAGCAAGCTCAAGTGCCACTTCTTTGCCAATTCCGCGGCTTGCACCGGTTACCAGTGCGGTCTTACCCTGCAAATCTGTCATCAGTTGCCCCATGGTTAATTATGCGGTTTCAGTTTCAGGCGAGCCAAGCGCCTGTAAAAGCGACTCCGGGCAGTTTACACTGCTGGCCATTAAACGTTTATCCATGCGCTTTAAGAGTCCGGTGAGCACGCGCCCAGGACCGCATTCAACCATGCGTTCCACTCTAAGAGTGCGCAGTTTTTCCATACTTTGTACCCAGCGCACTGGCTTATAGAGCTGTTCGGCAAGCAGTCTGCGCATCTGGTCTACGCTTTCGTAAATACTCATGTCAACATTACTGATGACGGCCATTGAAGGAACACGAAACGGGGTTGCGGCAAGGTCTGCAGCAAAAGCCGCGGAAGCTTCCTCTAACAGCGGACAATGGCAGGGAACACTAACGGCGAGGCGCATGACCAGACGTGCATCGGCAGCCTCTGCAAGCGCTTCGGCACGAGCAACAGCAGGCGTATGGCCAGCAATCACCACCTGTCCGCTGGCATTAAAATTCGCGGGCGTAACTACTTCCGTGGCGTTACTGGCTTCATGGCAAAGTGCTTCAACCTGTTCGTTATCGAGGCCGACTATCGCAGACATCGCACCAAGCCCGACAGGAACTGTCTGCTGCATCAGGCTGGCACGCCGTGATACGAGTGTGGCGCCATCGGCAAGGCTCAGTGCGCCGGAACAGACCAGTGCTGCATACTCACCAAGGCTATGACCGGCCATAAAAGCCGGTGCGGCAAAGCCCTGCTGCATTAATGCGCGATACACCGCAACATCGGCAGCGAGCATGACCACCTGCGTGGTGGTAGTCTGGTCAAGCAGGCTCTTTGGGCCTTCCTGAGTCACCTGCCACACATCATAGTTCAGCACGTTCGATACAATATCAAAGGTTTCCCTGACAACCGGATACGCGCTGGCAAGTTCTGCGAGCATGCCAACAGACTGCGAGCCCTGGCCCGGAAAAACACATGCGGTTATGGTCATGAAATACGCTCCTGAAAAATCAGATGGTCAGCGGTCGCTGGAGAGGGCATCAGACTTCACAACAGGACTCCCTGATTGATAAAGTCGTTGATTTGGTCGCGCACAAGATCTACCACATTGTGCCGGACTTCAAGCATGGCTTCTTCGATGGCATAGGCAAAGGCTTCGGGACTTGCACTACCGTGGCTTTTAACGACGATACCGTTCAGACCGAGCATGCTCGCACCGTTATAGCGCGCAGGCTCCATACGATTTTTAAGGTGATTAAGAGCGGGAAGCGCGAAGAGGCCGATAACACGGCGCCACCAGCTTTTGGTAAACGACTCCCGTAAAACAGACAACATAAGCTTGGCGAGTCCCTCGGACGCTTTCAGGGCAACATTTCCCACAAAGCCATCACAAACGACAAGGTCAACTTCGCCTGAATAAAACTGATCCCCCTCTACATAACCAACGTAATTCATCACGGCGCACTCGGACAACATGTGTGCGGTGCGTTTGACCTGGTCATTGCCCTTGATTTCTTCTACGCCGATATTAAGGAGACCAATACGTGGTTTAGGGGTTTTATCAACCGCCTGGATAAGCGCAGAACCCATAACAGCGAACTGAAAAAGGTGCTCGGCACAGGAGTCGACATTCGCACCAAGATCGATAACGCGGGTGCGCCCGCGGGCGGTAGGCAGCTCGGCAATAATGGCCGGGCGGTCTATGCCTGGAAGTGTTTTGAGCACAAAACGCGCTGTTGCCATCAGGGCACCGGTATTTCCGGCGCTGACACACGCACTTGCGCGACCCTCCTTGACGAGATTGATGGCAATCCGCATGGAGGATTCTTTTTTATTACGCAGGGCGTGTGAAGGCAGTTCATCCATCCCCACCACTTCCGGGGCGTGAACCACGCTTAACTGAGCGCCAGACGCGACACCAAGCCGCTTGAGTTGGGCGTTAATAACATCTGACGCACCGACAAGCAGCAGCTTGAGTTCAGGATACCTGGCAGCGACGGATGCACAGGCAGGGATAATGACTGAAGGGCCATGATCCCCGCCCATCGCGTCTACAGCAATGGTAATGTCTTTCAAGCGTTTTACTCGTGTTCGTAAACAGATTCTGACTTCAGAATTCTTTTACCGCGATAGAAGCCATCCGGTGTAATGTGGTGACGACGGTGTGTTTCACCGGTGGTCGCATCGACAGAAAGCGTCGGCCCACGAAGCGCGTCGTGTGAACGGCGCATGTCACGCGCAGAGCGCGATTTCTTATTCTGCTGAACAGCCATGGTGTTACTCCCAAACCAGTTGTAATATCAAATGCGCAATATTACCGCTTTTTTTCTGTCAATCCAAGTGTTTTGCCACTGTCACGTTGGACAAAGTGTCAAGAACCGCACGACAGTCGGCCTCGTTCTCATGAAAACGCGGTGCCGAAAGGTGCAGTTCATCTGTCAGAAGGTCCTGAAGATTAAGCTCGCCGCTTTCTGCAACAATCACCTCAAACTGCTCCATGAGACGCTCGGCTGCATCATCATTTGCGGCAACTGCAAGGCAAATGTCAAAGGGCCAGTTCCGTGCAGTCACTTCCATGCAGCGCTGGCAGGTAATGCTGAGCACACCCTCACCTCTCAGGTTCAGAAGGTAATACCCTTCTACCGCTCTGACGCTGAGTGTACCGGACAGTTCGAGGGGTGCTTCTACAAAGCCTGGGAGGCGTTCTGTCAGTGTGACAGTCCACGCAGTGGCGCTGGTTTCCCGCGCAAACGATTTTAATACGATTTTCATAAAAACCACCAAAATGAAAGGATTTTACACGTAAGCGCTGAAACGTGCGAGCCTCATTTTTCTAAAAACAAGGCATCACATGTGACAACACGCCCCTTCCTGCAGTAAAATGACGCATTTGCAGGCAGTACAGGTAGTGGTTTCATGAAGCAGAGAGTCCTTGTAGGCATGTCGGGAGGGGTGGATTCTTCCGTATCAGCATGGTTATTGTGTGAGCAGGGTTATGCGGTCGAAGGACTTTTCATGAAAAACTGGGAGCAGGATGACCGCGATGGCTATTGCGCCGCAGAAAGCGACCTTGCCGATGCCCGTGCGGTCTGCAACCAGCTGCATATACCCCTGCATGAAGCCAATTTTTCAGAAGCCTACTGGGATCGCGTCTTTGTTCATTTTCTCAACGAATACGAGGCAGGACGAACACCAAACCCGGATGTACTCTGTAACCGTGAAATTAAATTCAGCGCGTTTCTGGAAAAAGCGGTTGAACTGGGGGCTGACTACATTGCAACCGGTCATTATGCGAAGGTGCGTCATACCGAACAGGGCAGCTTACTTTGCAAGGCTAAAGACCGTGAAAAAGACCAGACATACTTTCTGCACGCCATCGAACAGGACGCGCTTGCAAAAAGCCTTTTTCCGATTGGCGCCTACACAAAGCCTGAAATTCGAGCATTTGCGCGTGAACTTGGGCTTGTGACCCATGCCAAGAAGGATTCTACCGGAATTTGTTTTATTGGCGAGCGGCGTTTTCGCGACTTTTTAAAGGAATTTATTCTGGCGCGCCCGGGCGATATTCAAAGCACTCAAGGTGAATGGCTTGGACGGCATGACGGATTGATGTTTTACACGCTTGGTCAGCGTCAGGGACTTAAAATTGGTGGCCGGCGCGGCAGTAACGATGCGCCATGGTATGTGGTGGGTAAAGAAACCGCAACCAATACCCTTGTGGTCGCACAGGGTAACGACCACCCCATGCTTTATGTTAACGGGCTTATGTGCGGCCCCATTCACTGGCTGTCGGGCCGTGCTCCTGAATTTCCGCTGACGCTCCATGCCCGCACGCGCTACCGTCAACAGGAAGAGCCTTGTGTCGTGTCGCCGCCGATGGGTGAGCAGCACTGCGTACAGTTTGCGAGTCCTCAACGTGCGGTAACTCCGGGACAATATGTGGTATTTTATGATAAAAACACCTGCCTTGGCGGCGCGGTGATAGAATCGGTTATCCCCTGATAACCCCATGGAGGGCTGGTGATGAAACGTTATGTGTTTATGGTATCAGACGGTACCGGTATTACGGCGGAAACCCTGGGCAACAGCCTCGTGTCGCAGTTTGAAAAAGTACCGTTTGAAAAAGAAACCCTCTCCTATGTTGATACCCTCGAAAAAGCGGAAAAAGTGGTGGAAATACTGAACGCCTGCTACCGCAACACGGGCACCCGACCGATTGTCTTTCTAACACTCGTTGACCGTGAACTCAACAATTGCATTAAAAAATCCGATGCCTGTATCTTCGACCTTTTCAACACCTTTCTCCTGCCACTTGAAGAAGCCCTTGAGGAAAAATCCTCACACACTGTCGGGCGCACCCATGGCGTACAGGACGTAAAAACCTACGATTACCGCATTGAAGCGATTAACTATGCGCTTGAACACGATGATGGCATCAAACCCCGGGGCTATGAGCATGCAGATGTTATACTCGTGGGCGTATCACGCTGTGGCAAAACGCCAAGCAGCCTTTATCTCGCGCTGCAGTTTGGGCTCAGAGTGGCAAACTATCCGTTCACAGAAGAAGATCTCAAGCGCCACACCCTTCCTGACGCTCTGAAACCCTGGCGTCCGAAACTCTTTGGGCTGACAATTGACTGCGAACGCCTGCAGCAAATCCGTTCCGAACGTCGGCCGGACAGCAAATACGCCTCAATGGAACAGTGCCGGATTGAAACCCGGGAAGTGGAATCGCTCTACGGACGCGAACAAATCCCTTATTTGAATTCCACATTCTGTTCCATCGAGGAAATTGCAACCCGTATTCTTGCGATTACGGGTATCAAGCGGCGGATTTAAATTTCCCACATTGCCATAAAATCCGTCACCGTCATTTCTGACAGCGTACGGGTATCTTTCATGGCTTCCAGCAAACGCGCCACGCGTGCCCGGGGAAAACGGGTACGCAGGTTACTTTCGCATTTGGCAAGCAGCACCGGTATGCCTTCTTCGCGGCGTCGGCGATGCCCAATCGGGTACTCGACCGTTATGCGCTCACTGGATGAACCATCGCGATAGTGAATCTGAATGCTGTTGGCAATCGAGCGTTTCTCAGGATCGTGGTAGTCACTTGAGAACTGCGCATCTTCAGACACATGCATTTTCGCCCGCAATGCGTCTATGCGCGGGTCTGCCGCCGCCTGGTCTTCGTAGTGTTTCGCAGACAGGCCGCCATGCAGGAGGCCAATTGCCACCATGTACTGCAGGCAGTGATCGCGGTCAGCAGGATTGTGCAGCGCGCCCTGCTTACTGATAATGCGTATCGCTGATTCATGGGTGATGAGGTCAATGCGCTCAATGTCATCAAAACGCTCTAGAACCTGCGGGTGAAGCGCAACGGCACACTCAACCGCCGTCTGCGCATGAAACTCAGCCGGGAAGGAAATTTTAAACAGCACATTTTCCATGACATAACTGCCGTAGGGGCGTTGAAAGGCAAATGGCCTGCCCTCAAAAAGCACGTCATAAAACCCCCAGCGTGGTGCACTCAGGGCACTTGGGTATCCCATCTCGCCTTTTTGCACAATCAGCGCAAGCTCCACCGCACGACCGGTCGCATCCCCTGCCGCCCACGATTTACGGGAGCCGGCATTCGGTGCGTGGCGATAGGTGCGAAGGCTCTGGCCATCGACAAACACCTGAGAAAGTGTGCGCAGGATGGCATCTCGGTCACCGCCAAGGAGTTTTGCGGCAACCGCACTGCTTGCAAGCTTCACGAGAATCACGTGATCAAGCCCCACGCGGTTAAAGCTGTTTTCAAGCGCCATGCAGCCCTGTATCTCGTGCGCACGTACCAGGGCATCCAGAACATCGCGCATAAAAAGCGGGGCATGTCCCTGCTTCAGGTTTTGGCGACTGATATAATCTGAAAGTGCGAGTATCGCGCCGAGGTTATCCGAAGGATGCCCCCACTCTGCGGCTAGCCAGGTATCGTTAAAATCGAGCCAGCGCACCATTGTGCCGATGTTTTTGGCCGCCGTAACCGGGTCAAGCGCCCATGACGTGCCGGGAACGCGCGCGCCATCCGCCAAAACGGCACCAGGCACAACAGGCCCAAGCATTTTGGTACACTCTGGAAACTGCATCGCAAGCATGCCACACCCAAGCGTATCCATCAGACAAAGACGCGCGGTATCAAGCGCCAGCGTGCTGGTGATGGGCGAAGAAAGGACATAATCGGCAATGTCCTGCATCACCTGGTCGTAATCGGGTTTAATATTATCTTCAACATAATGCGACATGCTTTTACCCTCTCTCATGTATCGGCTGCCACGCACGCGGCGCGGGACCTGTGTATTCGGATGTGGGGCGAATCAGGCGGTTATTGGCGCGCTGTTCAAAAATATGCGCCGACCAGCCAGTTACGCGTGACATCACAAAAATCGGCGTAAAAAACGGCGTTGGAATGCCACAGAAATGGTAGGCGGAGGCACTGTAAAAATCGAGGTTTGGAAAGAGCTTTTTCTCACGCCACATAACGGTTTCGATGCGCTCAGACACTGGATACAGCACGGTATCTCCCGCAGCCCGTGACAGCCTGTGAGCCCAGGATTTGATAATATCGGAGCGCGGGTCGCAAACGGTATACACGCGGTGCCCAAAGCCCATGATTTTTTCACGCCTGCCTAGCTTTTCCATTAAGCCTTTTTCTGCTGCATCAGCGCTGTTGTACTGTGCAATCAATTCCATGGCCGCTTCATTCGCGCCCCCATGCAGTGGGCCTCGCAGTGTGCCAATGGCGGACGTAATCGCGGAATAAAAATCCGAAAGTGTCGCGGCTGTTACCCGTGCGGCGAAAGTTGAGGCATTAAATTCGTGCTCGGCATAAAGAATCAGTGAAACATTCATCATGTCGCGCTCAATTGGCGTCGGCGCGCATCCGTGCAAAAGCGCCAGAAAATGCCCGCCAATGCTGGTTTCATCACTAAGACCGTCAATCTCACGTCCGTCTTTGTGAAAATGGTACCAGTAGCAGAGAATGCCTGGAAACAGGGCAAGCAGCCTGTCGGCGATGTCCTGCTGCATGGCGATATCGGTTTCTGGTTCGAGGGTACCGAGCATGGAGCAGGCTGTACGCATGACATCCATCGGATGTGCGTTAGCCGGAATCAGGCGCAGCACGGCTTTGAGTGGCTCAGGCAGCGTTCGCAGGCTTACGAGCTTTTTTGTGTATGCTGTAAGGGTTTTTTCTGTCGGCAGCGCTCCATAATGCAGCAGCCAGGCCACTTCCTCAAAACTTGCGTGTGCTGCAAGGTCATCAATGGAATAGCCGCGGTAATTCAACCCCTTACCCGATTGCCCGACAGTGGCAATGGCTGATTCGCCCGCCACAACGCCCGCAAGTCCTGCTGATGCTTCACTCATTCCGTTCTCCATAAAGTCTGTCAAGTTTTTCTTCAAACGCGTGGTACCCCAATACCCCGTATAACTCCTCACGGGTCTGCATATGTGGCACCTGTTCAGCCTGCGTGCCTTTAGCGGCAATGTCTTCGTATACGGCAAGCGCCGCTTTTGACATGGCGCGAAACGCACTCAGTGGATAGAGCGCGATTTTAACACCGGCGTCCTTAAGGTCTGCAAGACTAAAAAGGGGAGTTTTCCCGAATTCGGTGAGATTGGCAAGTACCGGCACCGGCACGTGCTTCACAAATTCGCGGTACTGCTCAAGCGTTGTCAGCGCTTCTGGAAAAATCATGTCCGCCCCGAGCTCCACACACCAGAGTGCACGGTCAATAGCAGCCTGCATGCCTTGAACGGCATAGGCATCGGTTCGTGCCATGATGACAAAATCGGGGTCTGTGCGCGCATCAACCGCCGCACGAATTCTATCGCCCATTTCCTCGCGCGACACAATCGCTTTATTAGGCCGATGACCACAGCGTTTGGCGAGCACCTGGTCTTCGATGTGTATCGCGGCCACCCCGGCCTGCTCCATGAGCTTCACGGTACGCGCTATCGTAAATGCATTGCCAAAACCGGTATCTACATCCACAAGCAGAGGCAGGCTGGATGCGGCATTGAGGCGCCTTGCATCCTCGAGCACCTCAGATAAACCCGTCATCCCTAAATCAGGAAGACCAAATGAAGCATTGGCAACTCCGGCCCCAGAAAGATAAAGCGCCTTACAGCCTGCCGACTCGGCAAGCATCGCACAATACGCATTAACCGCACCCACAACCTGCAGCGGCGCCATCGCTTCCACAAGTTGTCTGAGGCGTTTTCCTCGTGTTTCCCGCATGGGATTCTCCTTAAAAAAGGGCTGATAAATGTTCCCGCGCCTTTTGCGCGTAGATTAGCGCTGGCGCAAGTTTTGGGTCCTGTTCAGCTTCGACAATGCACCAGCCGCGGTAATTGGCGTCTTTCAAATCACTCACGATTGCAGGGAAATCAAGCATGCCGTCTCCCGGTACCGTAAACACACCGGCGCGTCACTTATCATGCCGGGTTTTAACTGCATGTCTGCACAGTCGTTGCGATAAAACATCAGAGGAAACGTGTCTGGCGGTTGTACACCAAGCAGCACAAGTCCCGTCAGATGTTCAGCACTTTCGTGTAAAAGCCTTGTGTCAACTCCTTCGCGGGCAAGGGTTTCACGTAAAAACACCCCCATATCATCCCGGCCAACGCAGGAACACATTCCGCTTTTAAGTCCGAGTCGTGCCGCCCCAACTGCGATGTTTCCCGCGCATCCGCCAAGGTATTTGGCAAAACTGTGCGCATCAGCAAGACGCCATCCGACCTGTTCAGCATATAAATCGACTGCCACACGCCCCATGGAGATCACATCCATCGGACGCGGC
The DNA here is from genome assembly GCF_004571195.1 of Legionella geestiana. Taxonomy (GTDB): domain Bacteria; phylum Pseudomonadota; class Gammaproteobacteria; order Legionellales; family Legionellaceae; genus Legionella_B; species Legionella_B geestiana. Next base: position 2,569,694 of record NZ_CP038271.1, on the reverse strand, counting down.
TCGCAGTTATCTGTCATCCATTCAGGCATCAGTATCTCCACAAACACGGACAGGCTGATTACGCACAAGCGATTCCTGTGCAGCTTTTGCGATGCGAAGCGCACTCAATGCGTCCTCCGCACTGACCGGTGCGGCACTGCCATCAAGGTATGCCGTGCAAAAGGCCTCAAGCCCTGCAACAAACGCCTGTTCGTAGCGTTCAAGAAAAAAGTAAAGAGGGTTCGCACTGGCTGTATCATCCCGGCGGTAATGGCGCACGGCATTTTCAAGGCAGTTCTCAGCCTGCAGCATGCCCTCTGAGCCAAGTACTTCCAGTCGCTGGTCATAGCCATAGACTGCCTGACGGCTGTTATTGATAACGCCCAGTGCACCATTTGCGAAACGCAGTTGAATGATGGCCGTGTCCACATCCCCAAAACCCTCAAGCCTCGGGTCAATCAGGACACCTCCGCTGGCATGCACTTCCACAACCTCTGACTGCATGACAAAACGCGCCATGTCAAAATCGTGAATCGTCATGTCCATCAACATCCCGCCCGAAGTCGCCGCATAGGCAATCGGGGGACAGGCAGGGTCTCTTGAGGTAATGCAGAGCATCTGTGGAGTGCCAATCTCACCCGCGTGCACGCCGGCCGCCACTTTCGCAAACGAGGGGTCAAACCGCCGGTTAAAGCCAATATGAAGCAATGTGCCACGTGTGTTTATTTCTTCCATAAGCGCCAGCACTTCTCTTTCATCAAGACCAATGGGTTTTTCGCAGTAAATGGCTTTCCCCTGGGCTGCAGCCGCGCGAATCTGCGGGATGTGCAGCGGTGTTGGGGTCGCAATCAAAACAGCGTCAATGTCGGGATGCGCAATCACAGCATCCACATCAGTCGTTTTAAGCGCAACAGGCTGCAGCTGCGCCCATTCGGGATCGAGTGCCGGGTCGGCAATTGCGGCGAGTTCAAGCTGCGGTATCCGGCGCAGAATATTACCGGCGTGCAACCGGCCGATGCGTCCGGCACCTAAAAGTCCAATTCTGCAAACACGTGAACGAGTGGTCATATGGCATCCTCCATCATGGCGTCAAGGGGGGTAGAAAGGCGCCCGTTCGGGCGACCTATGTCGCGAATTCGATAACCACGGCTTAAGCGTTTTTCAAGCATTTCCAGAGAAACACCGGTTGTTTCCGGTATGAAATGCACGATAAAAAGCGTGGCGATAAGGCAGCAGGCACCAAAAAACAGCAGGCAGTGCACCGCTCCAAGGTGCGACCAGAGCGGCATAAAAACCAGTGCAATCACAAACGTAGTCGCCCATTGCACCACTGTCGCAAGACTCATGGCAAAGCCGCGAATACGCATCGGAAAAATTTCAGCAATAAGCACCCAGAACAGTGAGCCGACACTGACACAATACCCCATCACATACACCGACAGGCAACTGAGCACGCCATATCGGGCAAGCCCGCCCTCAAGACTGTAAAAATAGCTTGCGCCAAAAAGTCCCAGAGCCGCTGCAAGGGTCCCTCCAATCAGAAGGCGCCGCCGACCGAGGCGGTCAACCGTCAGCAGCGTAAAGGCCGTAAAGAGCGTATTCACGAGGCTGATGATAAACGTCGCGAAAATAGCTTCCCGCACCAGACTGAAACCCGCGGACTGAAAAATGACCGGGCCGTAAAACATGATGGCGTTAATCCCTGAGAGCTGCTGAAAAGCACCCAGCAGACAACCGGTCAGGAGCACGCTAAAGAGCCTGCGGTTCCATCTCCCGGAAGCATTCAGCGTCTGAACCTCACGGATTTCCTGAAGTTCATGTGAAACATCATGACCTGGAGCACGTATCGCGCGCAGCACCTCAAGAGCCGCCTCTATCCCATGATGTCGCGCCATCCAGCGTGGTGAATGGGGAACACGCAGCAGGCCTGCGAAAAAGAGTACGCCCGGGATGGCGCTCGCCCAAAAGAGCCATCGCCAGCTGTGCGGTGAGAGATCGTGCACAGCAAAACCCGACAGATACGCAATAGCCTGGCCTGAGGTAATTGCGAGGCCATTCAGCAGTACCATGCCGCCTCGGCGGTTTGCAGGTGCGATTTCAGCAATATAAAGGGGAACTGCGTAGGAGGCGACACCTATACAAAGACCGGTGATAAAACGTCCAGCGAGCAACAGAAAATATCCATTCGCAAGTGCAGAGAATACAGAACCTGCAATAAAGCCGAGCGCCACGAGCTGCAGCAGCATTCTGCGACTGAGCCGGTCAGCCAGCAGGCCGCTAAGAGGAATGCCGGGAATCGCCGCGAGCAGACTGATACTAACCACCAGTGACCACTGCTGTTCACTCAGTACAAGCTGCGCCATGACCTGGTCGCGAATGTCAGCCACTACACTCGAATCAAAGCCAAAGAGCAAACCGCCAAGCCCCGCTATCGCCGCTATCCGCCACACCAGTCCATTGCCCGCCCTGCCGTTCATCTCCACATCCCTGAGACACCTTAGCGATGGGGCTGATGGTAGCACTCTCACGGGTGTGGTGTACAGGTACTCAGAGCCGTGCGAATGCCATGCCGCTTCAGGCATTCAACCACCACCAGATGAGGGAGTGCCAGGGCGGCCAGGGTATAAATGGCGCTGGCAAAGGCTTTGTCCTGAAAACTGAGCTCAGGAATCAGGCTTAAAAATATTCCAGCCGCTATCAAATAACTCAGAAGTGTCATCGGAATGACAGCTTTGACAAAAGCGACCGGCGATTGATACCCCATTTTTTTGTAGAGCAGTAAAAAATGATTACGCGAGTGAATACCGACAAAATAGATGGTCAGAAACGCAATCGGAGGTGCGATGAGAGCGCCTCCCACGGCAAGAAGAAGCTCTTTACGCTTTGACGGAGACTGTTTCCACAAAAGATATGGAAATACCGGGATTAGAAGGATGGCGAGCGCATGCAATGACGCACTCACTTTAAGCGCCCCTTCTCTGTTGGTAATCAGCAGAAAAAGCTCTAAAACCTCTCTTCCATAAAACAATGCCGGAAAGGCTATCAATCCTGCTCCGCACAGACAGGCATGGAGACTCGCGATGAGGCTGGTATTAACCGCCTCTTCAGGGTAATAATCCATACCAAAATGAAAAGCCGAATATGCGAGAAAGACGAGCAGCATCGCCGTCGGGAACGTATAAAAACCAATTAACACGGCCCCTGCTAAAATCACATACGCGATACCGGAGAGTAACCAGGTCTTTAGCGATGTGTGCCATAAACGGCGCATAATCCACAAATCAAGCGCGCCGTGCGGGATGCCAAACACAAACGCCAGCACGGCAAAAAGCATGACAGCGTATTGAGGCAGTAACAAAGCAAACCCTCCTGTGACCATAAAGCCCGTGAGTAACAAGAGATTTGTCATAGTAATGCTCGCACAAAAAGACCTGTTGGCATGGCTTTTACTACCTGCCAGCGAAGTGACCAGTTGATGGCACCGTTCATGAAGCGCGCAAAGTTCTCTGCAGAGAGTGTTTTTGCCATTTGCATGAAAACATCAGGAGCATGAGTCATCTGGCGGCTCAGTACTCGGCAAAAACAGGCATCCATCCATCGGTCAAGCGCATTATCAACATTTGCACCTCGCAACAGCGTTTGATTCGCAATGTGATGCGCCATTGTTTGTGCCTGAGCCTGAAGGCGTAAAAAGCCATAGCCACTTGACGCTCTAAGGCTGCCGTAATGCTGGGAGAGATTGAAGCAGGTAGAAGGCGGCTGTTTTTGCAGGGGAATGCCCATGGGCAATACGGCCGCTTCCTCACGGCAAATTTCATAATCCTGCGTCCATCTTTCCAAGAGCGTTTCACATGCGGCTTTGAGTAAATGCGGAGAGTGAAGGGTTTTAGAGAAGCGAGTGACCTCAAGAAGCGCATGATTTTCGGCAATTGGCAGCATGTAATCAAATTGACAAAATTCCTCATTGGCGCTCAGATTGCTCATCAGCATCACCGAGCCTGTATCAAAGACAGGCACATTAGTCTTGATTTCGAGGCCATAAAAAATCTGATACAGGCGCGCTTTTTTTATCACCTCAAGCTTGTCTGGTCGAGTGTCAATCAGGGAGGAGGCCCGGTATAAACCGGATGAGGTTGTTATTTCATAATAACCTCGTTTATGTTCGATGGCTTTTACGTCAATGCCAGGATGCAGTTCCTGTCTGTGGTCGTTCAAAATGGCATGGGTGGTTTTCTGGTAATAATCGATACTTTTTATAAGGCCATATGGGCATGTATCCGCCTCATGAGATACCGTTTGACAGTTGTGACTGAAAAGCCACTTACTCCAGCGTTTACAGATAATGTCCTGATGCACGAAGTCTCGCTCTGTCAGCCAGAAACACCAGCTTCTGTCATCATGATACTGCTCACGCATTTCAAGAATGGCGATACGCTGATTACTTTTGAGCAGACTGTAATAGTAGCCAATAGCAAGGCCTGAGCAGCCTCCACCGAGAATAATGACATCATAGTACTGGCAGGTCATTCTGATAGTGTCCTCGCCAGTAATCGATTCCGGCTGTTGTTGCTGCAAGTATTTTTTCCCATGGTCTCGTTGCGACTCTTCCAAGCCAGTACGGATAATTTTTTCGCGCGATTTTCAAACCTATCAATCGGTATATTCGCAGCGCAATCATAATGGCAAGTCGGGGTTGACCGGGAATATACTGAAGTCCTTCAGCAGCATGTTGATAGTAGGTCTCTGCCAACGCCAGCGTGTGCTTCATTGCGGTTTGGGTTTTTTCACGGTTTTGCGGCTCCGAAAGACTTTCCGGATCTTGAAACTCAAGCCATTCCTCAGGAAGATAGAGCCTGTTCATCCGCGCATCTTCATCCACATCTCTGACGATATTGGTCAATTGCATGGCAATCCCCAGGGAAATGGCGTGTTTTACTGCTGAGGGATGCGTGCATCCAAGAATGGGGCACATCATTTCACCAACGGTACCTGCAACCTTGTAGGCATAGTCAGTCAAATGCTGCCGGTCAATAATGCGCACAGGATTTAAGTCAAAGCGCACACCGGCTACAAGATTTTGTGCTGCCAAAAGCGAAACATTCTTCTCTGCAATCAGTTGCAGCATGGCAACAACAACCGGATTGCTGGAACACTGGCGCTCTAATTCATCGGCAATTGCATCGATTTTAGCGCACGCCTCAGTTTTTTCGATGTCGGTAAAGGCGTTGTCAGCCAAATCATCGCAGTAACGACAAAATGCATATAAAACTGCCGCATTCTGGCGCATATCACGGGGCAGCCACTTCGCTGCAAAACTAAAGCTTTTCGCGTGTTTTTGAAAAACCGCCTCTGCATTCATTCGACAGGCTCCAGGACATCCGGCAACAGGCGTTCAACGACCTTTGCTGATGAAATAACTCCGGGGACTCCAGCACCTGGATGGGTTCCGGCGCCAACGAGGTAGAGGTTTTCGATGCCTTCTGCCTGATTATGATGACGAAACCAGGCGGATTGAAAAAAGACGGGGGCTGCTGAAAACCCGCTGCCAAGATACGCGTTATAATCCGTCTTGAAATCTTCAGGCGTCTTAAAAAACAGGGTATCAATCTGTTTGGAGAGCCCCGGCATTCCAAGCGCCTCCAGTGCATTTATAATGCGACTGACCAGTGGGTTTGCCTCTTTGTTCCAGTCGATACCTGCCGACAGGTTCGGCACCGGACAGAGGCAGTAAAACGCATCATGTCCTTCGGGTGCGATACTCTTATCTGTAGCCGTTGGACGGTGCAGGTATAAGGCTAAATCCTCAGACAGGCATTTGTGATTGAAAATGTTATTGAGTATGGCTTCATACGCACGCGGCATCATTATCGTGTGATGAGGAAGATTATCGTACCTGCATTTTGTTCCAAAATAGAGAACAAACAACCCCATCGAGGGTTTTGTTAACAGTGTCTTGCACGTTCCAATCAGTCCCTGCTGGCCTTTTGGGATCATGTGGCGGTATAAAAACTGCGGGTCGATATTCGATATGACGATATCTGAAGCGTGGGATTCGCCATTTGCAAGGCGAATGCCACTTGCCCGCCCTTTCTCAATGTGAATCGACTTTACGGGTGAATTTAACGAGACGCGTATGCCTTCCTCAGACATCAGACGGGCAAAGGCCTGAACCAGCTGGCCAGTACCCCCGAGAACGTAGTGCACGCCCCATTTGCGCTCGAGATAATGAATCAGGCAATAAATGGACGTTGTATCAAGCGGATTTCCACCTACAAGAAGCGGCTGTACCGAAAACGCCTGACGAAGCAGCGGATGATGGATGTACTGACAAACGAGCTGCCAGACACTTTTATACGATTGCAGGCGCACCAAATCTGGAACCGTTTTAACCATTCCACGGAAGCGGTTAAAAGGCTGTGTCGCGAGTTTTTCAAATCCGACTTCGAAAATAGCTTTAGAGTGTTCCAGCATGCGCAGATAATTATCCACATCAACGGGTGAAATACGGCGTATTTCCTCAAGCAGATTCTCAAGCGTTCCACCATAATTGAAGTGGTTTCCATCTGGAAAGCGAAATTGATACCACGGCTCGACTGGAACGAGCTCAGCATAATCTTCGAGCCGCTTACCAAAAAGGCCAAACAGTTCTTCAAATAAAAAAGGCGCTGTCATCACGGTGGGACCGGCATCAAACACATAGCCATCACGTTGATAAACCTGCGCGCGCCCGCCTAACAGCGGCTGATTGCAATACAAATCAACAGCATACCCTTTTGCTCTGGCTCTTAATGCGGCAGCAATGCCTCCAAAACCACCTCCGATAACAATCGCTTTTTTCATGATTCAAATTCCTTTTGCAGCTTTTGATGAATCCGTTCAAAAAAACCGGTAAAGGGCTGCGTAAACTTCGTTGAAAGCTGATTCAGTGCGCCTTTCGCATCATGAAAATCGACGTTTGCGAGTCTTACTGCTTTTAGCGCATCGATGTATTCATGATTATCCAGTATGCTGAAAATACTGAAGTTTTTTTCATCACGGTCTTCCTGCATGTCTGTTAAATCATCAAGAATCTGAAAGCTGATGATAAGCGGCTCGATTATCTTCATGAAGGCATCAATGTGTTGCTCTTCATTTGCGAGCATTGCGGGCAAATGCACGCACAGCATGATTAATTGACCTGATTTGAGCCAGCATATTTTTCTATAGTCCTTTAAAGTCATTTCGGTATGTGCCGCGGCATTTATGTCGAGCATTTGACCCGTAATGGTGTTTTTGACGTACTGATGCACCACTCTGACAGCCTTTCCGATAGAAGCCTGCGGCAAAAGCGCGCAGGTCTCGTAGGCCAAAGAAATAAGATAATCGCCAAATGACAAAGCATTTTCAGCACCAAAACGCTCACACAACGTGTTTTGGTGTCGACGAATAAGAGCGCGGTCTTGAATGTCATCGTGAATCAGGGATGCGTTATGCAGGAGCTCCACAATAATGGCAACGCTAAGCGCTGTTTCATCGGAGAGGTCAAACGCTTTTGAATAATCAAAGGCAAGCTGCGCGCGCACCTGAGAGCCCGGATTTTGAAAGTGGTGGCGACACATGGGAACCATGCATGCATCAAGGTCATCAAGGATGCGATGAGTAAAGTACTCTGTGAAACGCGCTGCCTCAAACATGGATAAGCTCCCCCCTAAAACAATGCTTCAGGGGGGAGTGGAAATCAGAGTTCCGCATAACCTTCATCACTCGACTTGTTGCGAGCAATAAAGAATATCAGGAGACCAAATCCGGCTTTTGCTACGATATCAGCAATGGAATACCCCAGTTGCAGACCAACGTAGGCATCACCGCCGCTTAAACCAAAATTTGGCAGCAGATAGACGATGGGGTAGAAACACCATGCAAGGACAGTCAGGTTGCAGGCACGGCGCACAAGACCCTGTACTTTCACCGGCTGTCTGGAAATGGATGCACGCAGACCGAAGAAGAGTTCATAGACGATATAAACGAAAGGAATCATCGCAAGAATCCACCAGTACCAGCGCGTTCCCATATCGGCAGAAATTTCTCCTGGATAGCCAAGAATCACCATCACAGCAGCGGCGAGTCCCAGTTTAACTGAGCGAGACACCGTTTCTTCATGAGTGAGTTTCATCACAAGAATCAACTCAACAAGAAGCAGGGGCACGGTCAACAGCCAGTCCACATACCGATAGGCATCGTTAAACGGTTTACCAGATGGAGTGACCTGATTATTCATTACCGTAAACGCATTCTCAAACGAGAAAAATATCTGGAGGTAATGATAGGCCGCAATGAAAGTAACGAGCCCGGTAATGGAGATGGCGATGCGGTATTTAGCGGAAACACGGCCCAGGTTGAGCCAGAAAAACAGCGTGGCTGCCATCATGAGCGCGAATGTAAAGGAAAAACAGTTATATAACAGACTGTACTGCCAAAAGTCTATCTTATCCATAAGTCACTCTCCAGTTTTTTGACTCTCTATAATTAGCAAGATGTAAGGATTATGTAAAGCATATTTCGGTGGTTGAGTACTATTTTTTAGTCTGCTCCACTGATACTGGCCGCATCAGATTTCTTGACATGCTCACATTGAAGCGTATCATTTGTACATTTGCACATTTTTTATGAAAATTCTCAAGCGCGTTGCCCTTGCCGTTGCATTTATCCTCATTATCAGTTCAGTTCTCCTCTGGGGCCTCACGCAATCCATCAGCAAAGACACTCTGAGCGAGTGGATTAATGCACGCCTCTCGAGCATCGCGGGGCAGCCCGCGCGGATTGAGGGCGGAATTTCCTGGCAGCTTTTGCCAGCCCCCGGGGTGCGTGCCGCTAAAATCCGTATTGGCGGGGATGAGCCAGATATTACCATTGATGACCTGCTGCTGCGCCTCGATACAGCGTCCCTGCTCCGTGCAAAACCCATTTTCAGTGCCGTAATCGTTGATGGGGTGCAGATTCAACTGCGAAAATCGGTCAAACCTGCGCCGACAAACAAGACGCCATCGACTACCGCAGGCGCATCTTCGGTGCCTGCGGCATTCGCCATTCATAAGTTCATGATAAACCGCGGCAGTGTTATCATCGATGATGGAGAACAGCACATTCGCCTGTCTAATCTTCAGCTGAGTGCAGATGACCTGAATCTTGGTAATACACGCTTCCCCCTGCAGTTTAAGGCAAAAATTACGGCAAAGACCCCTTCGGGCGAAATTGTGGCTCCGGTTCGCTTTACCGGGCACATCAGACTGGATGGAAACCTGCTGCAAAACCCGGAAAAAGCGCTTTCTCAGCTTGAATTAAACGGACAATCCAGCATTCAGAAACTGCGAATTAACTCGGTGCATGTTGACAGCGTTGAGAGCACTCTGCAGGCAAAAAATGGGGTGCTCACGCTTAAACCGCTGTCCATCAAACTTTATGGCGGCACCTCAGTCGGCATGCTTTTGTATCAGTTAAACAACCGCCTGCTGACCCTGAGCCAGACCGCCAATAACCTCGATACTGCAAAGCTTGCTGCCGATGCCGCAGGATTTGGCGCGTTTTCCGGGCGCATGGATTTTTCCCTGCACGCCTCCAGCCGTTTTGACGGCAGTGATGTATTAAAAAACATAACTGGAAATGGCAACCTCAGTATCAAAGACGGAGAGCTTCGAGGCATTGATTTAAACGCCGTGTTAAAGCGCGTCAGCCTGCAGCTTGATAAGCTTGCCAAAACCACCGAAAGCACGCTCCAGCCGGAAACGGCGCAGGATACAAAAACGGCAAAAACCGCATTTCGTCTGCTGAGCCTCAGCTATTCGCTGCGTGACGGCGTGCTGGGTCTTCAGCCGCTCCTGATTCAGACCGACTCACTGCAGCTCAAAGGCGATGGTCAGCTGACGCTTGAAACCGGCGCGCTGAAAGCGCGACTCAATGCGGTCACTCAGACTGAGGGCGTAACCCTTGCGGTTTTGCAAAAAAGCCTTGGTGGTAACCTGCCGCTGCTCTTGACCGGCACGCTTTCAGCCCCAGTCCTTATGCCTGATATGCAGGTCCTGACGCCATTGCTGGCACGTGAAGCCGTCAGTACCCTCACAAAAAATCCTGAAGTGAAGAAAATTGGGAAGCAGATAAGCGCACTGGTGAAGAACCTGCGTTGAGTACATCGCACGATACACGGGTTGCTGACGCCCTGCTCGCATGGTATGACATCCATGGGCGCAAGAACCTTCCCTGGCAGCACCCGCGCACCCCGTGGCGCGTGTGGGTGTCGGAAATCATGCTGCAGCAGACTCAGGTGCGCACGGTCATTCCCTATTTCGAGCGCTTTATAGAGCGCTTTCCGGATGTCACGGCTCTTGCAGGCGCCGAAGAAGACGAGGTTCTCGCACTCTGGTCAGGGCTTGGCTATTACAGTCGCGCGCGAAACCTGTATCGCGCGGCGATTTTGGTTTGCGAGGAATTTCAAGGGCACATTCCCAGAGACGTAAAAGTGCTTGCGACACTCCCGGGCATCGGCGCCTCAACTGCCGCGGCCATCGCCTCTCAGGCCTTTGGTCATCAAACTGCCATTCTTGATGCCAATGTCAGGCGCGTGCTTGCGCGTGTTTTTGAGGTGAGTGATGCATCACAAACGGTCGAAACCCGCGCTTTACAAACGCTTGCAGATGCCTGCATGCCTGCTACCCGCTGCGCGGATTACACGCAGGCCATTATGGATTTGGGCGCATCCTGCTGTACGGCGCGCAACCCCGATTGCAGGCACTGCCCGCTTCAATCAATGTGCGGCGCTTTGCAAAACAATACCAGGCACTTATATCCGCAAAAACGCCTCAAAAAAAAGCTTCCCACTGTAGCGTCTAAATTCCTGCTGATTACCCATCCTGATGCACAAGAGGTCTATCTGGAAAAGCGCTCTAGTGATGGCGTCTGGAAAGGGCTCTGGTGTTTTCCGTCACTTGACCCGCATGTATCTGTTGTGTCTTTTATCAACGAATCCTTTAAATGGCCGGCAATCACCCTGCTCCCCTTTCAAACCCTTCGCCATACCTTCAGCCATTATCATCTTGAGATGGACGTGATTCTAGTAAAGACCCCCTGTGATGTTTTGCCGGAACACCTCAAGGGTAGATGGTTTAATCTCGAGCAGGCGTTAAACGTCGGTCTGCCAAAACCCATACAACAGCTGCTTCACACTTTTTTCCACCCTGGGGCGTGTCCTCATTCCATGATGTGAAGCGAAAATGTGGCGGTTTGAGGGGCATTGTGTGCTTGAGTGAGGCGAATAGCAGGCTCTATTTAACGAACTTAAGCGCACAATGACACCAAAACGCCGCATTTGCAGCCATATCATGGAATGAGGACACGCCCTAATACTCTCTTAAGCTTCATCAGCGATAATGCAAAATAGTAACACTTTGTAAATAATTTTTAACAAAGGCTCATCATGCGATTTAAGTGGCTCTATACACCGCAGAAAGAAGACAACCTGAAAGTATTCGTCAGAAACCCTCCGGGAAAATTGAGCATCGCACGGCTTTTGCGCCAGATGCCTGCTTTTGAACAGCGCCGCGTGGGCGAGATTCTTAAGCCTGCAGATATCATGATCAACATCTGGACAAGACACCTTGACCCTCAGGCAGTCAAACGTAAAATTGTTGAACTCATGCAGCAGGGTCACAGGGTTTTCCTGGCAAACAAACCCTCGCAACCTTTGTCTGAGGAATGGATTGAGCATGGTGAGATTAACTTTTTTGAAAATGCCACCAGACCGTATAATGAGATTTTAACATTCTGTAACCTCGACGACCGACTATATTTCATCAGATCATACAAAACAGTTCGCGAGGAATACCTGGCTTATTGTAACAGCGGTACTCATATCCTCACCCACTACGACATGGAGTGCCTGCTTAAAGACGATGATAAGCTGCAGATAAGCACGGTGATGGCTGATGATTTTCTTCACCATGAAAGTGAATTCACGGTGTTTAATAACGTATACAGCAACCCGGAAGAAAACGTTCACAATCTTCGCCCTGACGAAGCTCTCAGCGGAATGGATAAAACAAAACGCCTCAATCAGCAGATGATTGACCCTGAAGGCGCTAAAACCTTACAAATCGCGACCCGGGTCATTTGTAAAACGTTTCATACGAGTTTTGGATGGCACATTGGCCGGGATACCAAGTCTGCCTCCCACCAATATTTACAGTATTTACATGAGCCACAATTCACAACCGCGGTTTTTCATGATGCGGACATTTCGGGATTACTTTCAGGACGCGAACTGGGTCGAGAACCCTGTAATTTTAAACCTGAGTATTTAGCGAGTCTGAGGTCTGTCGGGTACATTCTCCCGCGCTATCAATCAATGACCCATACACTTTACGATTATACCAATCCTTTCAAAAGTCCGGTTGCAGCCGATATAGCCGGGCTGCTGCGTCACACCCCAAATCTTGAGCACCTCATGCTTGGGCGTGTCGCAATTTCCAGCAATAACTGGCCATCACTGCCTCGGCTTCGTAAATTAACTACGGGTTATGTGACCAATACCGCCTCTTTTTTCAGGTTGCTCGAGCAGTCAACGGGCCTTGAAGAATTACAGATGTATCACAGCCTGTCACCCGACATGACTGCAACCCTGCGCCCCCTGGTATCCGTTAAACGCTACAAAGAATTGCGTATCCCTTTGTATCGAAGGGTCGATGGGAATATGCGGGTTAAACTGCTTCAATCCATGCCAAACCTTGAGCACCTCGAAATCCATATAAACGGTTGCAAAAACTTTAACTTTCCACGCTTACCGTTGCTGAAAACTTTGTTAATTGACGGACAATTTGGGGGCACTCCGGTTACACTGTTCAGTCATTTTCCCGCACTGGAGTCACTGGATTTAAAGTATGCGGAAATTATACACTTCAACGCATCTGACCGGGAGCGCCTGATTAGTGCACTTGCTCAATCGAATGCACTAATCAGCATTACCCCGCCTGAATTCCCGAGGTATCGACATATAAAGGAAAAAATCCTTTTTTGGGAAACCGTACTCGAACATGCGCCTCCCAATCTCTGTGAAAAGTCAAAAGATGCGATTCGCGACTTTTTGACACTGGCAAAAAAATCCAACAAACCCTCAAGCTTCGATTTAGGCGACAAGATTACTGGCGTTGGTGGTATTCTTGAAAACTTTTTTTCCGGACAGCATGGTGACACTTCAAGCAGCTCCAGCAGCATGAGCAGTGGCTCCAGCAGCTCTGGGGCACGCTCTTCAAAAGATACCCGTCGCCGCAGTAATAAAGACGCTAACCCACACTCACATGCCCCGAGCAACACCAACGCGCACTTTAACCCTGAAGACATGGAACATCATCGTCCTTCTGACGAGGATAATGGTTTTACCTACAGCGGCGGACATGAAGCCCTTAATCAGCAAATGGTCATCGACCAGTACTGCCACTACATCCAGTCTACGCGCGGTTCTGTTCCCAATATTCATGATGGTATCTGCAACGCGCTCTCTCACCTCTGCGCCAGCATGGCGCCGCAAAAATGGCAGGCGAATCTTGAGCTGTTACGCAGCTGGGATGGCAAGTTAGATTCGCTGACCAAAAATCACTACCTGTTATTTGAAAAAATTGGGCGTGCGATTGAGACCTATCAGGAAATTTCGTTCAGGTCCATTATCAGGCACGTAACCAGTGGCGAATATGCACGAACATGGCTTGGCGAGCAGGCCGTTAACTGGCTTTCGGCACAAAAAGCTCCCAACGCCTTCATCCTCTCAAACCCCTGGCATGCCATCTGTGTACGCAGACTTCATGGAGAGCCCGCACGGTTTGCAGCGTATAATCCAAACTTTAAGGAAGGAAACCTTATCGTTACAGCCGAGAATCTCACTGAATTTCTCGAACAAAGTCTTGGTAATCTCAGCCTCATTGTGGTAGAGGGTACTCACCGGGCTGAAAATCTCACGCTTTCCAATCCTGAGGGCTTTATCGCCACAGGCGGCATTTTTCATCTGAGCTCCGTGCAAAATCAAGAGGTACTTCTCGAACTGCTAAACGGTCCCATACCTGCCACACCAGAAATCCTTAAGGGGATTTTTTTGCGCGACCTTGACGGCATACCGCTCTGGTACAGCAGTATGAGTAAAAAGGCGCTCCATCCCATCATTCTGCCCCTGATTGCGGGCTTTTTAGCGCAACATCCGCATAACTGGTGGAACCTGCTTCAAGAAAGTGCTGAATGCGTCAAGGGATTTAAACTTGAAAAGGCGCTGACTGCACTTCACAAGCAGCTTATAGCGCTTGAACTCCCTGATGAGATTAAGCGATACGTCTCTGAAATCCCGGAGCTCCTTAAAGCCCGCCGTAAGCAAGTGACCGATACGCGCAAAATGCAGCCAGAGTGCAATGCAGCGAGTAAACTTTCACTTTCTGAAAAACTGGAAGCGCTTGCAGCTTCTGAAAAGCCGTCCCATCTCATTACTGTCCGCAATTCAGCGGTTGTAAGACGAGTGCGCTTCGCGCTTGAAAGAGAAGCGCAAGCTCTTGGGCGCTCCGTCATTTACATCGACAACCCCTCTGATCTCACGCTCAGCAACCCCTTTGTAGAGATGCAGGTAGACGGCAAAACCGGTCATTTTAAGACAGGTCCCGGTGGCGCGGTCCATAAAGTCATAACCAGCGCCGTACGACCGCTTATTATTGTTAACTATGATAATTTTCCTCCCGCATCGCGGGTTGCATTCAACACGCTCTTTGATGACATGCCGATGGCTGATGGTGTCCCTCTGCCAGAAGGCACTACGGTTGTAGCACTTCAGAACCTGACCAATACTGCGAGCTATAAAGGCAGCGACATGTCCTCACGCTTTAAAGAACGTGATGTATGGAATATACCTGAACAGCAATATCCAGACATGCCCGAAGTGCCCGAGCACAGAGCCGAGGACAATCACGAGGAAGCGGTGATAGAACTCTATCAGGGTGCTGACTGGAAAGAGCGGCTGCTTGGTACCTGGTCTCCGCGCGGCAACAGCCTCGTGTGGATGGAAGGCGAACTGGAAGCCGCCCTTAATCGCTCGCCTCACCTTCGTATCCAAAACGCGCCTGTACACGACCCGGATTATGAAGATTTCTGGCGGGAAGCCATACTGAAAGGCCACATCGTCACCGAACGTGGTCTGCTCAGGCTGCCAGAAGGCTTTTCCCGATGTGAAACTACCGGTTTTGACTGGGAAGCGCTCACAGAAACTATTGTGAGCGTACAAACAGGCCTTGCCCCCCACTGTCCGCATACTCTTAATTCAAACACCCTTGAGGACTTTCTCACGCACTATGACTGCGATGCGAATGGCCTGCTGCACGCGGATGAAAATCATCTGGAAACGCTTTTTGGCAAAAATAGTGAGATTACCCTCAACATCAGCCACACGCTTTGCATGAGTGACCTCGCACGTTTTATCGCTGCCTGTAAGGCACTCAATATACGCCTTAACTTTCGAGTGGCCGAAAATGTCGAACTCCCTGAAGAACTGGTACCGGTCAGTGCCGCACAAAGTGCATCTCCCGTCATTAATGTCACATCGCACACGCGCCTTTTGTCCAGTAACGACCCTGATGCAGCCTGTGAGCTGATAAAAGAGCAGGAACCCAATGCCCTTGTTATTGATATCTCTGAGTGTGATGCCGGCCATCTGATTGATACCATCGATGGTGGTCTCAGTCGCGAAAACGCGCAACTGCAGTTTAAAAACCGTAAAGGGCTGTTGCCTGAGCGTCTGCAAAACGGCCAAACCCTTATCCTCACCGGAACGTTTTCCGATGAAATCGCAGAAACGCTGACGCCACTGCTCCTTGCCCGTTACGCATCCGAAGAGGCTCCCGGAAAGCTGGTGCTGATTCCCCACAACCCTCGGAAGGTCGCCCTTGATTTTCTGCCGGTTGAATCCCTTAACGCATCCGATAAAAAAATGGCGCTCGTGGGAGGATTTTTTAACCCTGAAACCCTGGAAAACCACTCCCTTGTTGAGCTGGATGCGATGCTGCGTCACACGCGCGCCACCACTGAAGATGGCACACAAAACGCATGGGCCGGACTGCATCGTCTGGATGTTCGCCTGCAAAGTGAACCATTTGACGCTGAAAACAGCGCCGCCAAAGCCCACGCCTTTCAAGAGGGACGTCTTGCGTCCATCGACACACGTCTCGCGCATGCGCCATTTGTGGTCATTACCGGTCTCACCGGCGTTGGAAAATCAACGACCATCGAACGGGCATATGCAGAGCGTTATCCCAACATACATTACGGAGAGGAGGCGATACGCGCCTTTGCCAAAGACCGCCGCCCTGGACGTAAAACCCTGTTTCTTGATGAGGCCAACATCAGCGGCAACGACTGGAGCATGTTTGAGGGGCTTTATCAAAATCCGCCCTTTGTGCGTATCGGTCACGAAATCCTTGAGCTCACCGAAGAACACCGTATTATCTTCGCCTGTAACCCGGTGAATTATGGCGACAGAAAACTGCCATCGCTTTTCGAGCGCCATGGTAATGCCCTGGTATTTGAACCGATGCCCAAGGAATACATTTACGAGGAGATGTTAAAGCCTTTACTGTCGCTGAAGTTTGAGCCAGAACTGATGGCAGACATTGCCCGGGAATTTCTGCGCGTGTATCACTTTTTGTGTGAATGCTCTGAAACTTCCGTGCTGATTTCCCCGCGTGAACTCGTGATGATGGCGCGCATGACCATGGCGCATACGGCACACTCTCCCATGGATGCGGCGCGTCATTATGCCCGTCTTATCACTAAAGACCTCGTGCCTCAAAAACACCGGGCGCGGTTTAACCATGAATTTCCGCCGGTAGCAATGGCGCGGATATCATCGGCTCCTGCCTCAGTACAGATGCCCATTTGTTCAAGCAGCGAACAACAGGCGAGCATATCTGCGGGCAGCACTGATTTTCTTGTCACCCGTTCACGCGAACCGCTGGCAAACCTTATCGATGACTTGCTGAACCTGCGGGAAATGGGGCGAGCGATGAATCCCGAAACTACGCCCAAAGACTTCCTCTGTGGCGGTCTTGGCGGCCTCATTATTGAAGGCGCGCCGGGACAGGGCAAGAGTGAGCTGGTTAAAAACCTTCTCAAAGCCCGCGGTTATGGGAACAACCCTGATAAGGGCGCCACCTTCATTGCTGCAAGCATGAATGAAGATAAAAAACGCGCAACCCTTCTGGAAGCCTTTGACCGGGGCGCCGTGGTTATTCTGGACGAGATTAACAGCTGCCCCATGATGGAAGATTTCCTGAATGACCTCCTCATGGGCAAACACCCGATAGAGAGTAAACGCCCTGCAAAAGTACCAGGATTCCTCCTCATCGGAACCCAGAATCCTGCCTCCATGGGCGGGCGCCAGCGCACCAGTAATGCCATCATGCGCCGTGTTATCAGCCATAATCTTCCGAATTACACCCTTGAGGAGATGATGGAGATTTTGACCACCTGCCCTATTCCAGGAGTAAGTTTCGGGCTTTCACGCATGCGTGCGTTACACTTGATGAAGATTTATGAAGAGCATGCCTCGAGGGGCATGACGTTTCGCGATGTATTGAAACGTGCGCGCGACATTGTACATCAAGAACATCGAAATGCCGTGCTGCCTGATGAGGAGGATTTTGGCTTTACTCTGGAAACGCTGCCAGAAGATGATGCAGGTTTTACCCTGGAAACACTGCCGTTACCAGCACGCAAACCCATACCCGCTGACCTCGAGTCACTTTTTGATGCCATTGATGCACTGCGAGCCCACGCGCATCTATTGCAGGCTCCAGAGCACCACGAGGCCCGCGAAAGGGTTGAGGGTTTAACCGCCATGAAGCTAGCGGCAGACCTCGAAGCAAAAGCCCGGCAATTTGCCAAAAATCGCGTTGCTCATCGTGGTGAGTTCAGGGAGTTACTGTCTGAGGGCTTTAACAAGATGTCCACGCACCGCAACACCTGGCATCCCATCCTTGTCAATATCCTGAGGGCATTCGAGGCGGTTTTATCACTGGGTCTGCCACTCATTCTGCACGGCAGCAGTTTCTTCACGGTCAAAACGGAGAGACAGCGCCTCGTAAACCGGGTTAGCAAGGTACTCGATGCCCTCCCCGATGACACGGATACACCCAATAACATGCCACAGCCTGAGCTGATGAGCCCGGCAACAGGCGCATGAAACGTTATCTGCCATTGATGACGTTTCATGCCTGGCGCAGCAGTGCTTAGCCTGGTGTGCAATTACTGAAGCTTTGACTGGCACCAGACGACATCTTCAAATCATCGCTAAGCTTTGTTGCTGCTTTACCTGATGCATTGAAAACCAGAAAAGAAGCATGTGGTGTCGGGTATTTATCACCGAAAGAGGCAACCGGTCCAATACAAAAGAGGCTGCGCTGAACTGTCCCATTCCGATTTTTGGGTTGACCTGCTTCATTTATTTCAATACCACCAATCGGTTTTGGAACCAGTAATCCTTTTGCAACAGCCCCCTGAAGCAGCGGCAAGTCCGTGCTGCAATAGGAGATATCATAACTATAACCTGAAGTATCGATAAGGTATTTCGTCTTTTCCGTCTCACCCGTTGCAAAGTGAAGCAGAAACTCCTGACTTTCTTCATCATAACCAACAGATGTCAATCCCGATTTTTCTATAACTCGGCCGCTATTGAATAATTCCAACAGCAATCGCGTATTGACAGGAGTAATGCCTGTCAAATACGCCATGATTTGGGTGTACATCAATTTGTTAAAAGACTCTTTTCCCTCATCCGATAATGCTGTCCAAAATGCTTCATAGGCACCATTAAAATAAAAGGCCTTAACAAATGCCCGTAATTCATCGATGTTTCCGCAAGGTGTGGACTCTTGCAGTACGGCACATTTTTCATATTTAGCCAGTTGATAAGTTAACGCCACGGATGTTGAGGGTTGTGCCAGAGGATCAACAGGATCTCTGGCAGCCACACTATATGATCTCCAAAAAGAATCCCGTGCAGATGAAAAGGATAAGCTACAGGGTGTGTAAGTGAGGAGCGATTGTTTTAGCGTTTCCAAAGGTGCAGTCTCACAGGTATCCGGGTTACCTTTTGTAGTAATAATGGATGGGTTTCTGGTTAAGGATGTCATCGTTCCCTGGTGGTTTTTTGTGACCGCCAGCCAAACTGCATAATCAACAAAACTGGCCTGTCCACCCAGTATGTAAACGGGCGCATCTGAAGGGATATCATCAAAAGCCGAGAGTGGCGATGTTACTGAATAATAGCCGGGCTTTGATTCAAGATGGGGGTAATGATGTGCGGGCACATGCCCAAAACACAAAAACAAAAAATCGGATTCAATGTGTAATGTTTCTGTTTTAAGCGCCCATCTGTCAGCGTCAAGTGCGTCAAACTCCAGCACTTGTTCAAAATGTTCGACTACCTTTATACGATGGAATTCTGCTTTGCTTTTGTGGCTTGCATATTGGGCCTTCAGGAAATGCCCGACTACTGCGCGAGGACAATATTCTTCATTCATATCCGGAAATTGCATACGCAAATTTTGGAGATTTTCTGCAATCCAGACGTTCAAAGGTTGTGTGTCTGGAATAAATTTGAAATCTTTTGCTGGATTGTTCAACGTCCAGATATTTGGCGAATCAATCCGATACGCGGCGCCTGTAGCAAAATTTTCTACGCGGGATTCAAAAAGATGAATCGTTATGTCGGATTCAGGCTGTGATTCTGTAGATAACAAATGGTTTACTACTTGACAAAAGCTTGCTGTACCACTAATTCCCATGCCTACAATAGTAATTGTTGTCATCGTTCAAAGTTCCTTTTACATATTTTTTAAAACAGCATCAAAAAAATCCGGCATATCCTGCAGGGATTTTTGTCTTGCAGTCTCATTAAAACCGATATGATAATGTTCCCCTTTTTCATCAATAATTTCTTTAGAGTCCGGGAATTCAAAATTATCAAATCCGTGCAATGCATCCGGGTAAATCAAAATGGATACTGGATTTTCTAAAGACTGACTGTCTTTTACCAGACGGATGCAATCGGATGTAGGGGCTCTGTCATCATCTGCGCCTATAAACAGTTTGCTGTTTTTACGCAGTCGTGTGCTTTCAGGAATACGATGGCATACGGGGTAAAATGAAGCGGCCGCTTTAAATGGCAAATTATGCCACCTTTGCACAGGATTCGGGTTTGCTTCCATGACTTTCAATACATCAAATCCCCCCATGGAAAAACCAAGGATGCCGATGCGTGAAGCATCAACAAACGGAAGCTCGCGGAGGTATTCAAAGGCTGGCAATACATCCTCGAGTTGTGCCTCTGTTGCTTTTTCCCAACCCACTGAACGCCTGTCTTCCCAGCCTCTAGGCGTAAAGCTGTCAATCATATAAACAACATAGCCCCTGTCTTTAAGGCGCGTTGCCCAGTCGTAATTCACTTTTTCAATACCAGTACTGGCATGCAATATCAGGATTGCCGGGGAGCGCGTGCTATTATTCGGAACATAAAGTACATGTCTTTGATCCAATGGATCAAAGACATAGTCAACGGGCTCTGCAGAAAAAACAAAACTCGAAAATAACATGCTCCCTAAAACCAATAAAATTCGCATGTTTATGAACATTATCTGGCACTCCCAGTGTATGGGTAAAAGAAATCAAAACGGCTTTCATCGAATACTCGGGTCACCGTATCCTTGTCAAAGGTATGGGCCGTTTGCAACGCATTTTGGAGCAGCAAACCGGTTGTTGTGGCCAATGCTGACCAGGATGACGGTTTGAAATTGTATTGTGCAATATAACCCTGCTCATAGAGATGCGTCGTTATAAAATAATCGTGCCCTCTGGCTAAATCGTCGGGCTGCCACGGCATGGGTTCTATGAGTTTTGGAGTTATCAGCATCTGCGCCTGCTCGGCTTGTTTTTGTTCAAGCGCATAAGCCACATCACCGTAAGTGGAGAGCAAACCCTGTACTTTGTATTGGCTAATCAGTTCTTTGGTCAGGGAAGTCTGTTTCTCAGGTTGCGATTCTGTATCCAAATAAACGATGCTTACATCATAAATCTCATCATCAATGACAAGTCCACCTGCTTTCGTCAGGGTACTACGCCAATATTCATAACCGCGCATCATTTCTCGCCCCTTGATTCCATCAGGACCGGTGAACGGCAGTGCAACACCCAGTGTCAGGGTTTTATGCGCCTTATTGTCAAAAGACGGTATAAAAGCCAATCCATTTGGCCCCTCATGCGTTCGGAAAGCCGTTACCTCAAACGTATTAAGGTCAATTTTGGAGATGTGTTTATCCGTTGCGTTGGATATATAGGCAAAATGGCCGTCAGGGCTTATAAGGACATTTATGGGATTCAATCCGGTTACGAGTCGTTTAATGACTTTCCCGGTTGCGACATCAATAACAATTACCTGGTGATCAAAAGCCGCAGGCGCAATGATATAACGCTCATCAGGCGTTATATCGGAATAAAGTATTGGACCTACACCTAACGCATCGAACTGCCTTTGAATCGTCATGCTGTCGGGATCGATAAAAACGATTTGATTAACGGCCGAAGCCATTAAATAGCGATAGTCAGGGGTATATTTCAGTCCGCGTACAGCACCGGGAAGTGATACTGAACCGGTAACCTGACCTGAATCGGCATCCATGCGTATGACACCATCTTTACCAGCCATCAACCAGAGCGTTTTGCCATCCGGAGAAAAGAACAGATTATGGGTGTTGGGACTCACAGGAATTTGTTTAACGAGCTTTTTCTCATTCACATCAAAAACCAATATTTTATTGCCTTTTTCGACGTTCACGAATAACTGACTTTCATGGGGCGGACGTAATTTGACACCATGCGGCGCACTATCAATTTGCTCATAATCTTTATAATCCGCCGGGTCGAAAGTATATAAACGGTATTTTTCGCTAAGGCCTCTTAAATCAATGACTGAAATAGACGCACCCGGCGTACCCGAGCCACTGTCATAATCCCTGATGCCGAAATTACTGACATAGGCCGTTTTTCCATCCCTGGTTACTGCGATTTCATGCGGTAAAAAACCAACTTCCAAACTGCCAAGCTTTTTGCCAGATTCTGGATTATAGACACTGACATGGCTGGCGTTTTCTTCTACGACTGCAAGTAAGGGAGCATGAGTGCCTGATACAGCGGAGCCAGTGAAGAGTAATGAAGCCAGTGAAATAAAACGCAAATTCTCTATTAACATCTGATATCCTTTCAAAATATTTAGGGCGTGTTCTCGAAAGGCAGAATACCCAGTGACAATTAGCCTGTCAATATATATAGCCACCTATATTATTTGTCGGGTTCACTAAAAAGAGGCAGAAATGGCATTTAATCTTGAAGAACACACCGGTGTATTAATAAAGAAGGCAGCGCGCCTGTTCGAACGCATGGCTAATATAAATCTGGAAGAACTGGGCGTAACGTATAGCCAGACTATTTTTCTGGTTCGGCTATGGGAGAAAGACGGCCAAAATCAAAAAGAGCTTACCAAAAGCGCTGGATTGAAGCAGCCAACCGTTGTCGGTATTTTGGAACGCATGGAGCGCGATGGCTTAATCTGGCGAAAACAAAATACCAAAGACAAACGCTGTTATCACTTTTTTCTAACGGAAAAAGCCAAAACGGCCTGCATGAAACTGGAACAACAGGGATTGATGATGCAATCTATCGCAACCAGAGATTTTAAAGCTGCCGAAACAAATCAGTTGAATCAATCACTGCGGGCGGTTATTCATAATTTAGAACAGTTTGTTGAAAAACTACCTTGCTAATCGCATGAGAGAACTATAAACAATAAAAACTGTTCGTAACTCCTTACTTGTAATGCTTTTTATTTGCGTAAAAACCGCTTCACGCTCCTTTAATTCTCTTCTATTTCTTCACATACGTGGCGGCATGGGAACGGGTTTGGGGTGTGGGGGTACGGGGATGCCCATCAGTTTTGCCGCACGTATGGCATCCGGCTGGCCGTGGCTTGCGGCTTCGATAATCCAGTATTTTGCCTTTTCGCGATTCTCCACAACCCCCTGGCCATAGTAATACATGTAGCCGACGGCATACTGCGCGTCCGGCTGGCCGCGTTTGGCCTCAGGCTTCAAGCGGATAAACGCCTGACGATAATCCTGGCGCTGAAAGCTTGCTATGCCTTCCGCATACCCGAGTCCACGGATGGCACAACCTCCAAGAAACGACATTAGCAGGGCGATAATGAGCCCACGGCATACATACACCATTCAGTTCTGCTCCTCAGGCATTGGCCGCAGGGGCGGCTCAAAGGTCAGGTTATTTTTGGGCAAAGAAAGGCTCTCCAGTGCACCGTTGTGCCAAACGAGAATACCATCGGCAGTTATCCGCCGAATAACCGCCCCTCCCGGCAGCTTGTCGCCAACACGAAACGACTGTTCAAGGCCGTCTGAAAATCGAAGTATCACCTGTGAAAGTTCCGTGTTATTGGAAAACAAAATGCCGGCGACTTCCGCATCCAGTGTCGATTGACGGACTGTTGCGTCATTAAGGTTAAGCGGCATGTACTCGCCAAAGAGAGCGGTTGAGAAAAGAGCCGCATCTCCCCCGAAGGCCTTCTGTGCTACAGCATTTGGTTGCGTAACCGCCGAAGGTGTGTCGACAGAACGGCTACCCTGTATCGCCTGTAACCCTGTCAAGATGAGCCCAAGCCCCAGCAGCACACAAAGCAATGCCGGTGGCCACAGCGGGTGCTCATGAATAAAGGCGACCAGTCGCCGAAAGTCGGGCACAAAACCTCCGTTTGTGAAAATCCAGCACGATTCTTGCAGGGTACATGCATCTCTCCTTCAGAGGATATACGAATGTCTACGCAATTTGAACACCCCGGCATGGAACTCGCCATCATGTCACGCTGGTATGTCGTCTCACGCGCCATTCACACCATTGCGCGCCTTGGCATTGCCGATCACATGAGCCTGAGTCCCATTCCCTGCGAACAGATAGCCAAAAATTCAGAGACCGTTCCGACACTGCTGAGACGGCTTCTTTGTTTTCTTTCCGATTATGGCGTGTTTGAGCGTCATGGAGATGCCTTCGCACTGACCCCGCTCTCCCTGCCCCTGCAATCAGACGCTCCAAATTCGCTGCGAGATGTGCTCTGCATGGTGGACGAGGACTGGTGGCAGTCTTTTGGCTGCATGGACAAAATGCTGAAGTCTGGACGACCAGGCTATGAAGAACGTCACGGCGCGCCTTTTTTTGAACACCTCGGCAAACATCCAGAGAAACAGGCCAATTTTGACCGAGGAATGGCAAAACTTTCAGACTATGATGACACGGCGATAGCAGACAGTGTGGATATTTCACGCTTTAAAACCATTGCGGATATAGGCGGTGGACGCGGCGGGCTGACCCGCGCACTTGCTAAAAAAAATCATGATGTCACCATCACCCTCTTTGATACGCCCCAGGTTATCAACCCGCTGGACCCCGCACAGTTTCCAAAAAACGTGCAATTCTTAAGCGGCAATTTTTTTGAGACGCTGCCTCAGGCAGATGCTTATATCTACAAGGGGGTGCTTCATGATTTTAATGATGCGGACATGCGGAAAATCCTCAGCAACTGCGCGCGCCAGATGCCTGCATCCGCTACCCTGTTGATTGCCGAGCAGGTCATGCCCGACAGTTCAAGCCCACACCCCAATAAAACCATGGACATGGTGATGATGGTGCTTCTTGGCGGTCGTCAACGCACGCTTTCAGAATGGCAGAGCGTGGTTGAGCCACTTGGGTTTGTCTTTATCACTGCCCTGCCCACTCCGAGCCTGTTTCGAGTGATGGAATTTAAGCGCAAACCCTGATGGTTTGCGCTTAAGGCGCGTGCAGACGCGAGCGTAAAATGCCTTTGGGGTCAAACAGCTGCTTGCTCTCCACCCAGCGGGTGTATTCCCTGCCAAAGTGCACGCTCCAGTAATCTGGTGAAAGCGCCTTACCAAGAAAACCAGAGAGGTAACGCTTTCCACCCTGGGGCAGCAGTACCTCATCCAGTCGCGTAATGATTTCAAGACAGGAAGGAGCAAGTTCCGGGCTTATACCAGGGTGCATTATCATAAGTGCACAGACCTCCTCGGCATCCGGGAGCATCAGAAAACCCGCACGCTCACGGTTATCAATCGGTACAACATGCACCATGTTGGCATAATGGAGTGGAAGCTCTTCCAGTAATGTCTCCAGTTCCTCACGCACAAAAGCCAGTGGCAAAAAGCACTCATACCAGGGGTGGCACCAGTTCCACTGTCCTGATGTGCGCATCGCTTCATACCGGCCATCATAACGATGGAGCCAGGAAAGGAGCGACTCTTCCTGGGTGTGCAGCAAGCCCTCAGCACTGACACTGCCGAGGTCGCAAAGCTCCGGTGGTGTGGTGTCATACTCTACGGTGATGTGCATGCCATAGGTCCAGAGCGTGAAGGGAATGCGCCCTTTAGATGTGATGCGCGTGCCGAAAGGCGTTGGTGCGCAAAACATTTCCACGTAATCCGCGTGCGCACGCAGGCGCTCATACGCATCAAACAGGGACGCCACATCCTGAAAAGCAAAAATAAAGGTGCGCACATAAGGCTTTGCCGCACAGAGGCGAAGTCGCGCGCGCTCAATAACGGCAAAGTTACCCTGACCTGCAAGTACTGCATGAAAAAGCGGCGAGTCGGCATCAAGAGACACGGCTTCGCCATCAGCCTTTACCACATCAAGCCGCTCTACATGCCGGGAGATAACCCCATGGCGAAACGCGGATGCCCCAACCCCGCCTGCAGACAGTAACCCCCCTGCCCCAAGACCAAGATTATACGGAATAACAAGCGGACGGCGCCCCCGATTCAAGCTTGCTTCAACGACTTGTGCCCATGTAGCGTTAGCCTCGACTTCAATATGGTTGTCATCACAGTCAATGACTCGATTAAAGTTCTCCATTGAGAGTGTCACCCCACTTTTCACCGGCAGGGATTGCCCACTCTGACTGAGGCCATTTCCACGAACGGTCACGGGTGCTGCGTGAGCATGAGCAAACGCAAGAAAAGCCTGCAGGCCCTCGCGTGTTTTTGGCGCACAAACGGCAAAAGGAGCATTACGCTCCAGTTTGCCAAAGTCTTCGGAAAAGCTGGTCAGGGTTGCCTCGTCCGTGCGCAACGCCTGACCTATTTCCTGCTCACACTGCTTTCTCAGCAGTGTATTCCACAGAGTTTGCGGCATCTTTTTCTTTCCTTTGCTGTGCCAGTTCCAGTTTTCGGTTGCAGGCAAGTACCAGTCCATCAAACATTTTATTGAAGGCGTCGTAGCATCTGTCAACCATTTTTAACGCTTCCCGGCGCACATTAACCGGTATGTCACGCTCATACAATTTGCGCTCCATCTCTTCCTCAAAGAGGGCGTGTGCCATTTCCACCTCAAGGTGCGAACTTGAGAAGTACTTGAGATTGCTGTCTTCCCCGGTCTTCTTGACCTGTTTGGCAACTTTCTCAAAGAACACGTGTCCTGATGATTCGAGTGTCAGTAACAGCGCGATGTTCAGCATTTCATTATCCGCCTTATAGACCTCTGACAGTATCGCATAAGCGGCATCGCGTGTTATCTGGGACTCTTTACCGTAGAGCCAGGCTACATCGTCATTTTTACAGCCTGAATCCACCACACTGCGTGCTCCCATGTATTTTTTATCCTGAAGAAACCATTTTTCGTGACCGGCATCTTCAAGACGGTGGTGACGCGCTACTTTTTTCAAGTAGGGGTCAGTTACCCTTTCTTCGTTCAGTCGCAGAATGTCCTGGAAGGTCATTGCCCAGAAAGTCAGTTCAGGTACAAAGTAGCTGATCTCTTCAAGGCTATCGAGTTTTTCCAGTACTTCAAAGAAAGGATGATTTACGAATTCCTGTTGTTTGGAATCGATATAGTTTTGTATGCTTTTCATGGCAGCCTCCGTAGGCATTAATTTCGTTTACAGTGTTGTTATTGCAGATGGCGTGCCAATTATTTACCCCATTAGACCTATAAAAATACAATATAAGGGGGTTATTTTTCTATTTTGCGCAGTTAATCCTCGAATTTCGCCAAATTATTGGCTTCGATTTTGCGGTTAAAGACAATTAAATGACGCAACAGCCTTTGTTTTATAGAATATTTCTCATCATAATCCCTTCTCCGTCAATTTATTGACATACTCAGGGAGCTTTTGCTCCACATGTTGCCATTTTATCTCATCCAAATCTTCAATATCGTGGCATAAGGTCTCAAGAAACGACTTTTGTACCTCTCCACAGGCCAGTGCCTTTGCATAAGGCGTGTTGGTAAACATCACCTGAATATGCTTTGAGACATAAATATCCGGATAACGGTGCATCAGTTCGAGCTCAATGCGCTTCTTAAGGCCAAATCCCTTATCGCTGATGTCGCGATGAATTTCGTTAAAATTGTCGAGTGACATCCTGGCCACAGCTTCTGTATCCGGTTTGCGTGTCTGATAGAAGGCCGGCATTACTGAAGACCAGTCGTTATGATGGTGTTCCAGTAACTGATTAAGAATGCGACAGTCTTCAAACGCGCAGTTCATGCCCTGACCAAAGAACGGGATAATGCCATGCGCAGCATCGCCAATGAGCAAGATGTCATCCCGGTAATACCATGGCGTGCAGCGAATGGTACTCATGCGCCCCGTGGGATGGGCAAAAAATTCCTCGACAAGGTTCGGCATGACAGCAAGTGCGTCAGGGAAGGCGCGCCGGAAAAATGCGAGCAAAGCCTCGGGCGTTGTCAGCGTCTCAAAACTGTGTGCACCACTGTCGGGTAGAAACAGCGTACCGGTAATGGAGTCATCACGGTTTGGATTACCGAGCAAAAGACTTGTGTGCCGTGGCCACAGGTGCAGGTGGTGGCGTGCCATTTGATTGCCATGCGCCTCACCAATCGTAAGCTCTTTATAGGAATGGGGGAAGAATTCTCGCACGGCATCAACAATTCCCGCTTCAGCGAGGACATCGCGAAGGCGTGAAGCCGCACCATCCGCACCAATAAGGCGCGTATAGGCATGGTGCATTAATTGCCCGCCACTATCGGCAAAAGTAGCTGTTTTACGCTCAAAGTCGATGGATTTTAAACGCGTCTTAAAATGCAGCCTGACATTCGGACACGCTTCGAGTGCTTCAAGGAGCACCACATTCAAATCCTGACGCACAATGGCATTGATGTGCTCACCGGGATGGCGGCCAAAGGGCTGAAAATGCACCGTACCATCCAGCTCATGAATGGCACGAGCCACCATCGGTACCATCATGGAGCGCACCTTCTCCATCAGCCCGACACCTTCAAGGCCGGTAATCCCCCGACACGAGAGTGCCAGATTAATGGAGAGACCAGGGTCAGCCGGACAAAGGCGCGGGTCCTCCCGGGATTCAAAAATGTCGATGCCAAATCCGCGTTTGACAAGGTACAGCGATACCAGCGCCCCGGCGAGTCCCGCACCGACAACGGTTATGCGTTCCATTTTTTATCCCCTGAGTTCAATTATTTACGTGCAGCAGTAAACCTCCGTCAATCACGGTGTTAAAACGTGGTGCGATAAGGAGGCTGCAAGAATCGTACCGAAGCGAGGGATATCTGGAGATGAGGGGTTACTTAGGCCAGTTTTTCAGATACTCATCTATCACGTCCGGTTTATGCGGAGGCTTGAAATAATATCCCTGCGCAAAATCACAGCCGTGATTAAGAATGAAGTCTTTTTGCAGCGCGGTTTCAACGCCTTCAGCCAGCACCTGCAGATTGAGGCTGTGACCAAGGTTGATAATGGCGCGTGAAATGGCAGCATCGTTTTCATTGCTCGCGATTTCGCTGATGAAGGAACGGTCAATCTTGAGCTTGTCAACTGGGAATTGTTTAAGGTAGGACAGGCTTGAATACCCGGTACCGAAATCGTCAATCACAATGCGAACGCCCATATCTTTGAGCTGATACATGATTTCTACGGCGTTTTGAACATCTTCTACCAGGAGGCTTTCCGTCAGTTCGAGTTCAAGGCAGCGTGGTGGCAGTCCGGTGCGCGCCAGAATACTTGCAATCAGCTCCGGCAGGCGGGTCTGGCGGAACTGGCGCCCGGAAATATTCACGGCAACCGTCATGTCCTTATATCCCTGCTTATGCCATCGCACCGTCTGCAGACAGGCTTCTTCAAGCACCCATTCCCCTATCGGAATAATGAGGCCGTTTTCCTCAGCCATGCCGATAAAATCAAGCGGTGGTACCTGTCCCAGCAGATGGCTCTGCCAGCGAATCAATGCCTCAACACCAACAACCTTGTCTTGTTTAAGATCGATAAGCGGTTGATAGACGAGGAAGAACTCCTCGCGTTTCAGCGCATCGCGCAACGCGCTGTCAAGCTGCATGGAGTTGATAACCCGCCTGTTCATTTCCGCATCAAACACACGGTAATTATTGCGGCCACAGTCTTTCGCGTGATACATCGACAAATCCGCATTTTTCATGAGGGATTCGTAATCAAGTCCATCACGCGGGTAATAGCTTATGCCAAGGCTGCCGGTAATTTTCAGGCTGTGCTGATCAATCTGGAAGGGCTTTTCTAGAATCTGAAGAATTTCGCGCGCCATGAGTTCTGCCTGTTGTTCCGTGGCCAAATCAGGCAGGAGAATAACAAACTCATCGCCGCCAAGGCGGGCGACCGTGTCAAAATCGTTCGTGGCAATCAGCAGGCGATTGGCAACCGCCTGCAAGAGTTTATCTCCAATGCTGTGGCCAAGGGTATCGTTTGTCATTTTAAAGCGGTCTAAATCCAGAAAGAGAAAACCGAGCATGCTTTTTTTCTTTTTGGCCTGTAAAATCGCCTGTTCCACGCGGTCCATAAGAAGAACACGGTTTGGCAGTGCGGTCAGCGCATCATGTGTGGCCTGGCGCACGAGCTGGCTTTCCATTTCGCGCCGCTGGGTGATGTCGTTAACAATGCAGATATAGTGTCGAACCTTGCCGGAATAATCTTTTACAGGTGCCAGACTCAGTTCGCACCAGTAGATTTCACCGTTTTGGCGGCGACATTCGAGTTCAACGGTTTCTTCACGCAGTTCTCTAATGGCAAGCTGAATGCGTTTCTGATTCACCTGATCCGTGCGCGTGGCCTGGAGCGTATCAAGCGAGCAGCCTATTGCCTGCTGTTCATTAAAGCCGGTAATACGCTCAAAGGAGCGGTTGATGTAAATGACTGGCAGCTCTTCACGCGTAATATCGATAATCGAAACCCCGTGGGTGCTGGCTTCAATGGCGCGCTCACGAATGCGAAGCTCTTCGTCAGCCCGACGTTTCTGCGTGACATCCCGAAAACTGTAGACCCTGCCGACAATTTCGGTGTTCACCTGCTGAGGCTGGGTAAAGCGTTCAAAAATTCGGCCATCCTTAAAATGAATTTCCGGCAATTCTCCTTGCCAGTCAGGATGTTCATACAGATACTGCACATCACGAATCACAGACTCCGGGTCACTGAGCTGCGAAAGAATGTATTCAAAACCGATGCTTTCCTTACCCGACTCAAGCATTTGCGAAGGAATACGCCACATCTCCACAAACTTCTGGTTCCAGTCAACGACCTCGCCCTTGCCGTTAACCATCATAATGCCATCAGCGGTAGATTCAAGGGTGGCGCGAAGCAGCGAGAGAGATTTTTCAAGTTCTTCATTACGCTCAAGAATATGCCCGGAATCCAGATGAATATTCCGGGTTAACGGCGCGTTGTTTGTGCGCTGAAATTCAGGCTGACGACTGTACCACTGCTCGAGGAGCTCTGAAAGATTGGCGGGTGGATTAATAACACCAAGTTCTTCACACACATCGGTGAGAGAAGGTTCTGCTCCGCGCATTTTTATGCTGTCAGCAGCTTTTGCAACACTTGCGTAATCAATCTCTTGCCTGCGCATGATTCTCCCCGGCTTATTCCGTAACTCCTGTATAGCAGCAAGCTGGCAATCCCTGTTGAATCACGGTGCTTCCTTGATTACTATAGCTCAACTTGTAAAGATTTGCGAAAGCACGCGAACTCCCCGGAGAATCCATGGACAAAACCCGCTTTGACACCCGCGCCATTCACGCAGGTCAGCACGCTGACCCGGCCACCGGTGCTGTCATGACCCCCATTTACGCAACCTCGACCTATAAACAATCGGCTCCCGGTGTCCATCAGGGCTATGAATACTCGCGCACACAAAACCCGACTCGAACGGCCTTTGAGAACTGCATCAGCAGCCTCGAGTCTGGCAGCCGTGGCTTTGCGTTTGCTTCTGGCATGGCGGCTATCAATACCGTTCTTGACCTGCTCGATACCGACAGTCACGTGATAGCCATGGATGACCTTTATGGCGGTACGTATCGCCTGATGGACAAGGTCAAAACCCGTACCTCAAATTTCTCGTTTTCTTTCGTAGACATGAGCGACCCGGCTGCCATTGAAGCCGCCATCCGCCCGCAAACCCGTATGATTTGGGTGGAAACCCCCTCAAACCCCATGCTGAAACTTGCAAATCTCGAGGCCATTGCCCGCATTGGCAAGGCGCATAATCTGATTACCGTTGCCGATAACACCTTTGCCACACCATGGATTCAGCGACCCCTTGAACATGGCTTTGATATTGTCGTGCATTCCGGCACTAAATACCTTAACGGGCATTCCGATGTTGTTAACGGTGTCGCCGTGGTGGGAGATAATTCAGAGCTCGCAGACCGGGTTGCGTTTTTACAAAACAGCTGTGGCGCGGTTGCGGGTCCCTTTGACAGTTTTCTTGTCCTTCGAAGCCTGAAAACGCTTGGCCTGCGCATGCAGCGGCATTGCGAAAATGCCAGTGCCCTTGCTGAATGGCTGGAGCAGCATCCGGCAGTAGAACGGGTCTGGTACCCGGGTCTTAAAAGCCACCCTCAGCACTTGCTGTCTAAAGAACAGATGAAAGCCCCGGGCGGCATGATTTCAATGGCTCTCAAAGGTGGCCTTGATGAGGCAAAACGCTTCCTTGCCGCGTGCGAAATTTTCACCCTCGCGGAAAGTCTTGGCGGCGTTGAAAGCCTCATCGAACATCCAGCCATCATGACGCATGCCTCCATCCCGCGTGTACAGCGCGATAAACTGGGTATTACTGATGGATTTGTCCGTTTATCGGTGGGTATTGAAGACCTTGAGGATTTACGCAGTGATTTGGATAATGCCTTAAGGTGTATTCGTTAACGGAGTATTTCATGAAAAAGTGGTGTAACATGGGCACGCTCTGGGGCATTGCCACCCTGCTGGCCATTTCTATACAGACAATTGCATGGGGTATCCCCATATTTATTGTGGCTTTCTGTAAACTCATTCCCATTCCCCGCTGGCAGGCGCTGATGACTCGCGCCGCCGGCGCCATAGCCATTGGCTGGATGGACATTAACGGCGCTTTAATTCGCCTTACTCAGCCGGTCAAATGGGAGATAACAGGCCTTGAGAACATCGATAAAAACGCACGCTACCTGCTGGTTGCCAATCACCAGAGCTGGCTTGATATCGTTGTGCTGCAGTTTGTGTTTAACCGTAAAATCGCGGTGCTGAAGTTTTTTATCAAAGATTCCCTGAAATGGATGCCAATACTTGGCTTTGCATGGTGGGCCATGGGCTGTCCTTTCATGAAACGCTACTCCAAAGCTTATCTGGCTAAAAATCCGCATAAAAAGGGCGAAGATTTTCGTGCCACCCAGAAGGCAGTAAAAGTCTTTCGCAAAACGCCTGGGACAATTACCAGTTTTGTGGAGGGAACACGCTTCACGCCGCTTAAACAGGAAACGCAAAATGCCCCGTATGTGCATCTCTTAAAACCACGCGCCGGAGGCGTCAGCTATGTTATACGCGCAATGGAAGAACATCTTGATGCAATGATTGACGCGAGCATCGCCTACCCCGCCTCCCATTATTCGCTCTGGGACTTTCTCTGTCATCGGGTAAAATCGGTCAAAGTGCACGTGCGCGTTGTACCTATCCCTGAAGCATTCAGCACATTAACACCTGCTGACGAAGAGGACTTTCAGGAAGCGTTCAGAGCATGGCTCAACGAATTGTGGGAAGAGAAGGACCGCGTTGTTGCGTCAATGAAAAACGAGCGCGCATCCTCACTGTCCTGAGAAGTTCTTATCTTTGCTCCCAATGCTGTCGTCATACGCCATGACGACAGCATCTGACACCCCAGATTGCACATGCTCGTCTAGCTCAAGACTTCAACACGTTCCTGGCATGCGTAATAATCCCGATACCATGCTACAAACCGCCCTACCCCTTCATCCAGTGACACTCCCGGACGATAGCCCATATCCGCTTCAAGGCGCGCTGTGCTCGCATGGGTGGAATAAACATCCCCAGGCTGCATGGGCACGTATTCACGAATGGCTTTCTTTCCGGTGGCGCGCTCAATGGCATCAATGAAATCAAAAAGATTCACAGGCTCCCCGCGCCCGATGTTATAAATTCGCCAGGGCGCGCTGCTGCTGGCCGCATCGGGATTTAAGGCGGACCATTTTTCATCCGGTGATGCCGGGGTATCAATCGCGCGCGACACGCCCTCGACAATATCGTCAACATAGGTAAAATCCCGCGCCAGATGGCCGTTGTTATAAACTTTAATCGGCCTTCCCTCAAGAATGGCTTTGGTAAACCCAAAAATGGCCATATCAGGCCGCCCCCATGGTCCATAGACCGTAAAAAATCGAAGCCCGGTCATTGGCAGATTAAAAAGATGCGCATACGAATGCGCCATTAATTCATTGGCTTTTTTGGTGGCGGCATAGAGTGAGAGTGGATGATTAACGCCCTGCGCTTCTGTATAAGGCTGCGCGGCATTAGCGCCATACACTGAACTTGTAGACGCATAGACCAGATGTTCAACGTTAAACTGGCGACACTGCTCCAGCAGCGTAGAAAACCCCACAAGGTTGGATTGAATGTAGGCATTCGGATTTTCAAGCGAATAACGAACTCCAGGCTGCGCGGCAAGGTGGGCTACACGCTGAGGCTGATGGACTTCAAAAACAGTTTGCAGCGCCTTTGCGTCACTGATATCCATGCGCACGAAATGAAAATTAGAGAATGCCTGCAGCTTAAGCAGTCGGTCTTCCTTGAGACTCACCGCATAATAATCATTCAGGTTATCCACTCCAATAACGGTATCCCCCCGAAGCAGGCGAAACAACGCCAGATGAAACCCGATAAACCCCGCACACCCTGTGACCATCAAGCGCATGTTATACCCCACATAAAAAATGCCTGTAGTATACCCGCTGTGAAGAATCGGCAGAAGCTTTGTCTGAAAATGTCTCTGCGCCTGTCGGCGTTACTGATACGGCTGGCACACATAAGAAAGCAATCTACGTACTACACGATTTAATTAATTTTGACTTTAAGCTTTAAGTCAGTTAGCTGTGTACGGGACATTTTTTCCGCGCCGGTGGATTCACGTGTATTTTTGTACCGTGACCAGGCTGAATCGTTCCATGCGTTGGCTCCGTGCCACACCCCGAATGGCTCCCCGCCTGCGCGGAGAAGACAGTGTGGGGGAGATTTTGGCCTCTGCACACACCCCGAATCCTGTCATTCCCGCGCAGGCAGGGAACCCATCCATGTGCCGGCACGGGGCTAACTCCAGCATGAGCTCCGGAAAGACAACGATTTTTCGTCCCGTACACAGGTTAGGGTCTGTTGACATTTGGTGGTGCGAAGCGAAAATCACGTCAATTTAGGCCAAATTTTATCTTGAGTGAGGCGAATAGCCGGCTCTATTTAACGAACTCAAGGTTAAATTTGGACAAATTGACGTGGTTTGCAGCCGTGTCACCAATTGTCAACAGACCCTGGTTAGACAAGGGATTTATTAAACAATGCGGGTCGCTCATTTCAGTGAATATTCGTACAATTGACGTTTTCGTTTGATTATGGACGTGCTATTATGCATAAAATTTATACCAAATTGGGGTGATGTATGAGCAAAGAATTTACTTCGTTCAAGAACGTTCTTGAGTATCTTAGAGGTTATAAACTTACTGATATTACCCGAGATCTGGTTGATTCAAATATCCGCAACTTTGTCACGCTCAAGCGAATGCCGATAATACTTGAGGCACTTCCGCCAAGGTATATAAGTGCTTTTTTCTCTGAGGTAATGCCGAATTTCAACGCATCAAAAGAAGCGTTTTTCTCACTCTTAATGCCGTTGCCAACGGCAAAAAAAATCGAGTTTTTCCGCTCTTTTGCACATCGTCTCGAAGCAGGTATGACGTGTGAGGACATCGACTGTTTACTAACCCTGATGCCGGGGTATATGCATGAGATCGGTAATGCGGAATGGTATCGCGGCTTCAACATTAAAAGTACTGAAGAGGCCGCAACCTTGCTTAGATTTTTTATTTGCGAGCAGGCGCCCTCGTGGCGGCCCGCGAACGATGCTTACGCGAAGTTTATAAGGGCCAATGAAGGCGCTGTTCAGGCTTGCTTAAATTCTCCGCAAGACGTCCTGAATCTTGTTGAAAGTGGTACACACGATAATTCCAAACCTTTTAATGCCAGCTTTTTCGCCGAGAAGTTAACTGCTGGTTACTTTAATAATGCCCTTGAAGATGCAGATGCGTTTGATGATTTCCTGGAATTTTTTGGCTATCTTCATGATGGGCGCAAATTGCAGTTCGCAGATAACTTGTCACAAAACGCAAGACTGGCGAACCTCAATGAGCACCAACGCCTTCAGGTTGCTCAAATGTTGAATGTCAACAGGTGTTCACTCACACATGACGAAATATTGTGTCGTTTGTATAACAACAACCTACTTACAGACGAGCAGTTTTTTAACTTTTGCCTTACGCTAAGTCATGATGACTTAGACACCAAAATTGGAATTTTCTCGCCATATGATAGGCTTAATAAGCAAATTCTAAATCTCACAGAAGACAAACGTGCGGCGCTTTGTCAACGCGCGCTCGATTGGCTGGAAGCGGTTGCTCCATCGCGGGAAGAGATGAAGCGTTATCAACGTTACCAGGAGGGGTGCTATGCGACAGTGTCTTTCGCAGGAGAGCTTGTAAAACTCTTTTTTCCAGAAGATGAGGCTGCATGTCCCGACCTCTGTGTTTTAATGTGTGTCACCCCGTTGGTGCTCGCACTTTTGATTGCTGCATTAGCGGTCGCGATTATCGGTTTGATTCCTGCGCTTATCGGGCTTTGTTTAGAAACCAAAAAAACACAGGCCGAGCAGAATTTTATTGCCAGCTGTGGCCTGAATGACCCTGAGGTTAGCGCAGAGGTTATGGATGCCAGGTATCTTAATTCGCAGCGATTCTGGCAAGCAGCGAATACACAGAATTTTTGCGGTTCACTTCGTGGCACTTCAATCGAGGCTCGCTCCAGTGATGTCTCGTCTTTAGAAGACCCGTCATTGGTGCCTTGTCATTGATACCCCCTGCCCTGCGCCGTTTTGGATGTTATAAATACTCCAAAAGTATGCGTGCCCGTCTGCGTTACCGAAATCTTCGCATCAAGACCCGATATATGCACTTTTATACACCGCTTTTGCATTTTACCAGTACAGAATTCTGCACAGCATATCCATAGCCAGCCCCTGTAAATTCTCGCTATAATGAGCCACTGTTTATTTCACCGGAAGCGCGCCATGCACACTTTACAGCCACTCATCGAACACTGGTATGAACAACGCCAGGACATCACCCCCGCCAACACCCCTGCCGAACTTAAATCGGCACTCGAAACCGTTTTGGAAGGTCTCGAAGCAGGTACGCTTCGCGTTGCAGAAAACATTGAAGGCAACTGGGCAGTGCATCAGTGGATTAAAAAAGCAGTGCTGCTTGGGTTTCGAGTCCAGGAAAATCGGGTAATGGATGCGGGATTTTGCCAGTTTTACGATAAAGTGCCTCTGCGGTTTACCGATTACACGGCAGACGACTTTGCGCCGCTTGGGATTCGTGTGGTACCGCATGCGATGGTGCGCCGAGGAGCCTTTATCGGTAAAAATACGGTTTTAATGCCCTCTTATGTGAACATCGGCGCCTACATTGGCGAAGGCACAATGGTCGATACCTGGGCGACTGTGGGCTCCTGTGCGCAGATTGGCTCACATGTGCATCTCTCAGGCGGCGCCGGCATTGGTGGCGTGCTGGAGCCGCTGCAGGCCAATCCTACCATTATTGAAGACAACTGCTTTATCGGTGCGCGTTCTGAAGTGGTCGAGGGCGTGATTGTCGAGCGCAATTCCGTGCTTTCGATGGGCGTTTTTCTTGGTCAGAGCACGCGTATTTATAATCGCATGACCGGTGAAATCAGCTATGGCCGCATCCCTGCCGGTTCCGTAGTGGTGCCTGGCAACCTGCCCTCTGCGGATGGCTCGCACAGTCTTTATTGTGCGGTTATCGTCAAGCAGGTTGATGAACAGACCCGCGCCAAAGTCAGCATTAATGAACTGCTTCGGGATACGCGATGAACAATGAGCTGGAGTCACTGCTTCGCGCGCTTACAGCCGAGGTTTCTGTAACCCCGAACGATGCGAACTGCCAGCGCATGCTGGCTGATTACCTGCAAAAACTTGGCTTCACCTGTGAACATCTTGATTCAGAGCCCGTCTCCAATCTGTTTGCACGCTTTGGTGGCGAAGGCCCCATGCTGCTTTTTGCGGGACACACCGATGTCGTGCCCGCCGGTGATTTGCAACAATGGAACACCCCGCCCTTTAATCTCGTAGAAAAAGACGGCATCTTCTATGGACGCGGCGTTACTGACATGAAAGGCAGTCTCGTGTGCATGATGCTGGCGGCTAAAGCATTTGTAGAGAGGTATCCCAAACCTCACGGCAGTCTTGCGTTTCTCATTACAAGCGGTGAGGAAGGCGATGATTTTATGAAAGGCACCCCCCATGTCATGCGGGTACTGAGTGAGCGCGGCATTCACCCGGATTATTGCATAGTAGGCGAACCCTCAAGCAGCGAGCGCGTTGGCGATGTGATTAAAATCGGCCGTCGAGGCTCGCTTTCTCTGGAAATGCTCTTTCAGGGAAAACAGGGGCATGTGGCCTACCCGCACCTTGCGGATAATCCTGTGCACAAGTCGCTCGCGGCACTCGCTGAGCTTACGCGCACAGAGTGGGATCGAGGTAATGCACACTTCCCGCCCACAAGCCTGCAAATCACCCGCGTTAAAGCCGGGGAAGGCGCCGGTAATATTATACCAGGCACGCTTGAAGTCAGTGCCAACTTTCGCTTTTCCACGGAACACAGTGCCGAATCGCTGATACAGGCAACAGAAGCATGTTTTAAGCGCCATGAGCTCACGCCAAAGTTGACCTGGCGCCTCAACGGCGAGCCGTTTCTGACCAGTCACGGACGCCTTTTGGAAGCGGTTCGCGAAACCATCACGGATTGCGGCGCCGCTCCCCCCGAGTGTTCCACCTCCGGCGGCACCTCAGACGGACGCTTCATTGCACCTTATAATGTGGAAGTGGTAGAACTTGGTCCGGTTAATGCGACCATTCATCAGGTCAATGAATGTGTGGCACGCGATCAGCTTGAGATGCTTACGAAGCTGTACTTTGGAATTGCAGAGCGGCTCGCGCGCTGAAGGCGCGCGTTCATGCCTCATGCCGCGAGGGCAACGCCCTCTGCCTCATCCTCTTTCTGTCGCTCATCAACGACTTTCGCTACACAGGAATCTGACCAGACATTAAGCGAAGTTTCGAGCATATCGATAACGCCGTAAAACGGCAGAATAATGCCCATGAGCGTAATGGGTACGTTCATGCTGGCAAGCAGGCTCATGCTCAGGAAAAAGCACCCCATCGGAACGCCCGCATTGCCAATAGCCGCGATGGTAGCGATTATCACCCACATCCCCATCATCGGCAGAGAAAGCGTGATACCATGGTTCTGCATGAGATAAACCACGGTCGCAAAAATGAAGGCGGCACAGCCGTTCATGTTCAGGCTTGTGCAAAGCGGTAAGACAAAACGACTGATGCCAGGACTCACCTGCCATTGTTTCTCGGCGGTTTCCATGGTAACCGGTAATGTGCCCACAGAGGATTTTGATAAAAATGCCACCGAG
Organism: Legionella geestiana; assembly: GCF_004571195.1. GTDB lineage: Bacteria > Pseudomonadota > Gammaproteobacteria > Legionellales > Legionellaceae > Legionella_B > Legionella_B geestiana. The sequence continues at coordinate 2,530,510 of NZ_CP038271.1, read as the reverse complement.
AGTGCAGGCATCATGCGACGCATCGCATCAAACGGATTGATGCCGCGCGATTTCAGCCACAAAGGCAGGACAACAAGCCCCTGAACCAGGTTCGCAAGCACCACGACCGCGAGGTATTTCCCAATCCCGCCCAGCGCACTGCCACCCCGAAGCTGCGTGACGGTGGTTGTGACAAAGCCAAAGAGGGCAAGCGGGATAAGGCGAATCACCCAGGCGGTTATCACCATCATCAATCCATGCAGGCCCCGAAAGAAGCGCGTGACGGTTTCACGGGATTCAGCATCAGGAATGTAACGAATGGCAATACCGGTAACGATTCCGAGCATCAGGACACCAATCACCTGATGATTCACAAAAGGCGCCAGCAGCGAATCTGGAACCAGCGATGACAGCCATTCGACATAGCCGGTGTGCGGCCCGGAAACGGCCTGCATGCCTCCAACGGCACTCACCACCACGCTTTCAGGACGAATGGTGAGGTAGAGGAGTGCGCTCACTACGGCCGCTATCAGTGTGGTGGTAAACGTATACAGCAGGGTTCGCTGCCATACGGCACGCATGCCGCCATCCGTGCGGCAGCCCGCCAGCGTCACGACCAGCGATAAGGCAATGATGGGCAGACTGATGCATTTAAAAATTCGGATAAAAATATCCGACACCAGTGTGCCTGTGGCATGCAGTATATCACTGCCTGAAAAGCCCGCAAAAAGACCAAGCCCTACCATAAACAGGTAGCCAGGGAGGGTATTGAAGTGCTTGAAAAATTGGAGTTTGATAGTGCTCATTTGAGTGACCCGCCTTAAAATTCCAGAAAAAAACGTCCGCGCTTTGAATATCAGCAACAACACGAAGCGAAAAAGCGTTGCGCGCGTTTTTGGAAGTTTGGAGGAAGCACAGTAAGGTGGGTCATTTTATGCCTAAATTTATTACAGACAGTACGTATTTTAACAAATGCTGCAAATAACTACAATAGCCTTCATCAAACCGGTTGCAGCGTCTGCTTGAGCGCGCAAACGCGCTTGAAAGCGTCTTCAATCCTCGCCGCGTCTACCCGCCCTGACTGCACGAGCCCCTCAAGCGCATCAATAACAGCGGTCGCTGAAATCTCACCCCACTGATTGCCAAAAATCAGCATATCAGCGCCTGCATTAACGGTCATGGTTAGCGCATCTTCGAGCGTATAGTGATGCGCTATTGCATGCATCTGTAAATCATCACTGACAATCACTCCCTGAAACCCAAAGCTCTCCCTCAGGAGTCCGGTCAGCATGGGGCGAGAGAGCGTGGCGGGCAGGCCCGAGGCATCCAGTCTGCGGTTAATGACATGAGCCGTCATAACCATTGACGGATCTCCGTCTGTGGCGCCCAAAGATTTATACGGAACAAGTTCATCGGGCTGAAAGCTTTCCGTGACATCAACGCATCCAAGGTGCGTGTCGCCAGCAGCACTGCCATGGCCCGGAAAGTGTTTAAAGGCGGTCTTAATGCCAAGACGCTCAAAGACTTTCACAAAACGCCGAGCAACGGTCAGAACTTCCTCAGGACACGCCGAATAGCTGCGTCCAAGCTTTCCGATAATGCCCTCATCATGGGTAAGCGCCAAATCAACGACTGGCGCAAAATTGAGCGTAAAACCCAGGCTGGCAAGCGTGTTTGCCATGGTTTCAATCGCTCTGTGCTGTTCATCTTCAGACAAAGCTGCAAGCGTTCTGGCATCCAGTGTGGGCGGGCAGCCTGGAATATGGCGCAGACGGTCAACCGCTCCGCCCTCGTAGTCAACGGCAATGAGGAGCGGCATTCCAGCACCCGGCCCTTCCTGTGAAAGTGCCTGCAACGTGGTGTTTAACGCCCGAATCTGAGTGCGGTCGCGCAGGTTTTTACCGAATGTGCCAGTGTGCAGGTTTTTATCGAAAAGCAGCACGCCCCCAAGGCCCTCTTCGCACAGCCAGCGGGATACCGGACTATCAGCATCGATATGCGTTCCTTCAAAGCCCATTATCAGCATCTGCGCGATTTTATGCCGCAAGCCTGACATGCCGCTCTCCTTACATAGACAGAATCAGGCCATCATACACAATCCTGCACGCGCTTTCATCCCCCGCTCTTAGCGGGAATTACAATGGCTGGCACACTGCCAAAATCGCAGGCGCAATTGCCCGAAGCACCGGGAGGGAGCGGTACACCTGAAAATGCACTGGAGAAACATATCGGCAGGTTCCAGGCGAGCTCTCCGGGTTTTGGTGCTTTCGGCAGACTGAGCGTCCGAATACCGCGCCATGTTTTTCCGGCATCAGACTGCCAGAATACGGGGCTGAACTGCGCGCTGAACGCGAGGGTCTGTTCCGCCTGACACTGAAACGTCCCGCGCCCAAAGGTCTGTCCCTTCGGGGCTGTCAGCGTTAAAACAGCGTTGCCGGTCGCTGAATCGGTTACGGTGACTGTCACATCGTAATTCGTCCAGCAATTATCCTTCACCAGTGTAACGTAGCAGTCAAATGCCAGCGCGCGCAGCGGGATGAACATCAAGCACCAGAATGCCGTGCGAAACATGGGATTCTCCATCAGCAGTAAAGTTATATTTACCAAGTATAGCTGAAAGGTGTTTCTGCCCTTCAATAACTCATTGACTCCTGACAGGCGGCTTGTTATTATTCTGGCATGTTATTGAATAAAATGCGCTTTTTATCGCCATGAAGAATGCCTTCACCCTCGTCCCAGGGTCTCTGACCGTCTCCAATATTCAAGAACTGTTGGATTCTTCACGTCCAATTGCTCTGGAAAGCGCCTGCCTCGACCGCATTGAAGCCTCGCGCAGTGTGGTTGATGCTATTGTTGCCCAAAAAAAGACTGTTTACGGCATCAATACGGGCTTTGGTCTGCTTGCGAACAAATCCATCAGCGACCATGAGCTCGCAGCACTTCAGCGTAACCTTTTGCTCTCGCATGCCGCAGGAACGGGAGAGCTTTTACCGGATGAGGTGGTAAAACTTATACTTCTCCTGAAAATTAACAGTCTTGCGCGAGGTTATTCCGGCGTGCGCCCGGCATTAATTGACGCCCTGATTACTTTTTACAATCATGAAATTTATCCCTGTGTACCGTCAAAGGGTTCTGTCGGGGCATCGGGAGATCTTGCGCCACTGGCGCATCTGTCACTCCCTCTGATTGGTGAGGGTACGGCACGCCATAAAGGGCGCGTACTGACCGCTGCAGAGGCGTTAAAGACTGCCGGCCTGAAACCGCTTGAGCTTGCCCCCAAGGAGGGTCTTGCGCTTATCAACGGCACACAGGTATCTACAGCCATTGCGCTCAGTAACTGCCTGAAGGCGCAAACACTTTTTACCGCAGCCACCGTTATAGGTGCCATGACGGTTGAGGGGGCAGCCGGAAGCGATGCGCCCTTTCATGAAAAAATCCATGAAATTCGCGGTCAGGCAGGACAGATAAAAGTTGCACACCTGCTTCGAAACCTGCTGGCGGACAGTCCCATTCGAGACTCTCACCGTGATTGCTCACGTGTGCAGGACCCCTACTCGCTGCGCTGCCAGCCCCAGATACTCGGCGCGTCACTTGATAACCTCTGCCATGCGATGACAATACTGGTGCGGGAGGCGAATGCCGTATCTGACAATCCTCTGGTATTTCCCGAACTGCAAACCATTATGTCAGGCGGGAATTTCCATGCCGAACCGGTAGCACAGGTGGCCGATCTTTCTGCCATCGCGCTGGCGGAAGTCGGTGCCCTTGCCGAGCGACGTATCGCACTTCTTGTTGACCCGCAGTTTAACGGTAGTCTGCCGGCATTTCTCGTGCCCAATTCCGGCGTTAATTCAGGCTTTATGATTGCACACGTTACCGCAGCTGCTCTTGCAAGCGCCAACAAGACCCTCGCACATCCTGCCAGTGTCGACAGTCTGCCAACCTCGGCAAACCAGGAAGACCACGTGAGCATGGCGACATGGGCGGCGTTGAAGCTTTCACAGATACTGGAAAACGTTCATGATATACTGACCATTGAATTGCTCGCCGCCGCTCAGGCCATTGAGCTGCGTCAGCCACTGAAGACGTCACCGGCTCTTGAAAGTATTCTTAAGCGCGTGCGGGAAGTGGTGCCTTTCTGGGGAGAGGACCGGTTCTTTGCGAAGGACATCGAAGCCTGCAGACCTGTCGTTAGGGAAATTGGTCAGGCGCATTTCTCCTTCTTTTTTGATTAACGAGGTTTTCACTGTGCATGCTGAGCTAAAATCCAACCAGAAACTGGGTCTTTTTGCCCTGATTATGCTCGCCGTCATTTCAGTCGACAGCCTCCGTAATCTCCCTATTGCGGCGCAGTATGGGTATGCGTTAATTACTTTTTATGGCATAGCTGCGGCACTCTTCTTTTTTCCACTGGCCTATATTACCAGCAGGCTCGTCATGCTCTACCCGCAGACAGGTGGCTCTTATCTTTGGGTAACTGCGGCATTTGGTCCCGCTTCTGGCACGCTGGCGCTCTGGTTGCAGTGGATTTATAACATGATATGGTACCCGACCATTTTTGTGTTTATCGCGACTATTCTTGCAGCCATCATTGCGCCGAATCTTGCACAGAATACAACCTTTATTCTTGCCTTCAGCCTCGGTTTTTTCTGGATAATCACGTGGCTGCACACCCATGGCATCCGCTTTACCCGAATTATCAGTGTGCCGGCCGCCATTCTTGGAACGCTTTTGCCGATGGGCGTTATGATAGTCCTTGCCGGGTGGTGGCTCTTATCGGGTAACGCGTCTGCCACACCTTTCAGCTGGGGCGCTCTAGTTCCTGGAACTCGGGAGATGGGGAATTTAGGCTTTTTTTCTAATATTCTATTCAGTCTTCTGGGTCTTGAAGTGATTGCGATGCATGGCGGTAACGTTGAAAATCCACAGAAAAGCTACCCGCGCGCCCTGATTATTGCGGCCATCATTATTCTTTCGAGCATTATTTTAAGCTCGCTCGCACTTTGCATCATTTTGCCCGTGGAAAATATCACCCTGATTTCAGGCCTGATTGATGTCCTGAACGCGTTTTTTGCAGCCTACAACATTACCAATATCGGTAAAGTACTCTCATTTTGCGTGATATTGGGCTGTATTGGCATTGCTTCCTCGTGGATGGTTGGCCTTGCACGTGGCCTGCATGTTGCCATAACGGCCGTTGATGGGCCTAAACCGTTGCAAAAACTCAACAAGAATCATATGCCCTCGAGTATTTTATACCTCCAGGCCGTATTGTATTCGGTAATTCTTGGTGTTTTCCTGCTGTTCCCGGATATGAACAATTCATATTGGATTTTGTCAGCCATTACCGCACAGTTTGCGCTGCTCTATTATGTTCTCATGTTTGTTTCGGCCATGAAACTCTTGCGCGGTCAGGCAAAAAGTCGACTGGGAAATGTCCTGAATCTTTTTGTTCCGTTGCTGGCAATTAGCGTCTGCATTTTCGGCATTTTTACAGGTTTTCTGCCACCTGAGTTTCTTGAAGCCAAAAGCGTGCTGCGCTTTGAAGTCATCATGATATCGGGATTTGTGGGGATTGGCATTCTACCCATTGTTTTGATGAAATTCCTTAAACGCACGAAATAGCGAATCAGCGCCTTGCCTCGTGCATTAATCAGGAACAACCATTACACGAACTTGTTAAAAGGAATTAACATGGAACCAAATCCTGATGCACTACACCCGATTCCGGGAGTCAAACGCACAGTTTTTCTGAAAAACATTATCAGGAATCCCAATATTCTCGTTGGAGATTTTACCTACTATGATGACCCTGATGATATCCATAACTTTGAGAAAAATGTCCTTTATCACTTTGATTTTATTGGCGACAAGCTCATCATTGGGAAATTTTGCCAGATTGCGACTGGCGTAAAATTTATCATGAATGGCGGCAACCACCCTCTTGGCGGGTTTTCCTCGTTTCCCTTCATCATTTTTCAACATGCATGGCCTGAAGTGCCCTTCGTTCCCAACCGCAAAAAAGACACTGTCATCGGTAATGATGTCTGGATTGGCTATGATGCGACAATTCTGCCTGGGATAACCATTGGCGATGGCGCAATCATTGGCTCGAAAGCCGTTGTCACCAGAGATGTCGCACCGTATGAAATAGTGGGAGGCAATCCCGCAGAGGTTATTCGCAAACGCTTTGATGATGAAACCATTGATTTTCTTCAGAGACTGCAATGGTGGGACTGGCCAATAGAAAAGATACGAACCCATGTACTGGCCATCATGCAGGGAGACCGAAAAGTGCTTGATAAGCTTATGAAAAGTGGCCGTAAAGCGCATCAGCAATCCCGGCTTTCACCCGATTCAAACTGACAGCGCGATAATGGGCTGCTGATATTTCTTACTTTCCCGTCATCAATATTTTTAAAAAAATTATCCTGTTCCGTGCCTGAGAGGGTAATCAACGATGGTTGCTCAAGACTGACCCGCACATCTTTTTGAGTATCCAGTTGACGAACACCGAAGGCTTTGCCCTTTTCAGCATGTGCTTTAATGATTGCATTGCGTAATTGAAGATGAACGGGCGTGCTTTCTGTCAGTATGCCCACCCCTGTAGCTGAAGATTCAATCAGGAGTTCAGCCGTTTCAGAAAGGAATGTATCAATCGTTGAATCTTCAATCACAAAAAACGGTGGTTTATCGCCGGTATGGGAATGCATAAAAAGAATACCAAACACCCGATTGATAAAATCACTCGATTCATAGCGCATGGTGATGGAGGAATTTTTGACTTCAACGCCAGCTCCATTATAGGCCGACAATGAAGTTGAATAGCCGCTCTGACCAGTGACGTGAGCGTTCACTTCAGAATCAAAAATCATGACGGCATTGTTCTGGATGAAGAGATTTGTCACCCCGGCGCCTTCTGCATGAAGTTCTGAATCAGCAATCCAGGTGGTTCCGTTCCAAGAACCCGCCACTTCCACATTCAAGACATGATCCTGAGAATGATTACCGGTTATAGACATCCGCGAATGACTGGCAACCATGTATTTTCCAGCGTAAACGTTCGAAACCTCTACGACAGCACTGCTGCCTTCTTCGAGGGTCATGTCAAGGTCGGTGTTGTAGAGCGAGATACTGCCCTCTGAACCAAGATTCACCAGTTCACCGTGACTGGCTCCCCAAAAACGCGGAAGCCGTGTTTCAACCCGAATACCTGAGACATAATTATCTGTTGACGAGTGGCCATGAAAATCCGACCAGTAGATGGAACCGCGTATCAGCGGACGCTCTTCCCCAGTGGCATTATGAAGGAAATCCGCAGAGCGACCCAAAATGTGCTGATTACCATGCAGTTTCAGACGTTGGACATTGTGATGACTGGCATCTGCTGGAATATCATAGGCACCGGTTGCAAACCATAAACCAACTTTTTCATCCTTTGCAGAACGCCTGTAGATGGCATCGATAATCTTTTGATTAATCACTGAACAAGGATTTTCCGCCGTGCAGATATCCATGTAATCAGGCGCTTCTGACTGATTTGAACCCGCAGGACTGAAAAACCATATGGTAAACGGTTGTATGCGAGGCTTTCCGTGAGATACAAGTGTGTAATCTTCCCCTGGACGCATGGCTCTTTGAAATGAAATTTTTTTACCCGTAGAATCGCTCACAACGACTGGCGTATCAAGCACAGTATGCCCGTGAATGGAGAGCAGTCCCGGGTCATACTCTCCAGACAAATTGCTGGCCATCAAAGGGCGTGAAAGAAAAGAGTCTGGATTGATAATTCCGTCATTCTTTGCTGACGCATTCGTGTGTATCAGAAAGAACGCGGACAACATCAGACCTGCAGCAAGCGATTTTTGCATATTCGACTCCTTCTGAATACGATGAACTTCTATTCCTGGCGCTGAAGATATCAAGTCAGCGTATTCATGTCTACAGCAAGATTCGTTCGACGCCAGCAGCAAACGCGAGCGTTGCGTTCAGGCGCAGCCGGCAAATCAAATGTCTATCTTTCTTTCAGCTCTCATGGCGCTTAATACTTCATCCCGCAAAGCTTTGCCTTCATCGTTATTGGTATTGGCAAAAAACAACACTTTACCCATACCGGTCAGAGAGGTGATGTGTCCGTGCCCATGAAGAACACGTTGCAGTTGAACCGCCTTCTCTTCAGCATTCTCGGTTGTCAAAAGCGCAAAATGGTGTGTATGCCAGTCTTTGGTTTTAATGCCAGTGAAAGATAAACCCGAGATTTTTTCAAGATAGTCTACAAGAGAGGATTTGAACTGAAACTGAGCTGCAAATATACCCGGTTTATCCACCGATGCTGCGCTGTCGCACATTCGAGGTTTAAGCATGGAAAGTAAATGGCTTTGGAAAAAGTTTCTTATCACCTTTTGGCTTTCTGTAACGATTAAGCCGAATTTTTCATCATCAACCCATGGCGACAACAATGACAATCCCAAATCATTATTCTGAGTGGCTCCGATAGTAAACCCTGGCGGCACAGAAGGGCTTAAAAAAGCTGACAAAGTAACACCCCTTGGAATAGTAGCAGGACAATAGAGGACTTTTAGAAGCGGATCAAAAATCAAACAATCCTCCCCCCAGTTTGAAACATTTTTTAAATCGCTCTCAGGATTTCTGTTAATAACAACCAGCATATGACTCTGATGGTGCCTGTAGATGTCTGCCAACTCCAGTGAGAGCCCCCTGTCAAGACCCATTCCATACAATACCGTCAAAACAGCAAACGACACGGTCGCCAGCTCCTGGCAGGCACCAATGCCCCTGTCAGCATTGTCCAAACAAAATTTTAATGTACTGAGGATGTTAGCAACCATTATGGCCGAACAGTTCATGTTCAAAAGAATGTCCCGCTTGGTTTGCAACTCCGTTTGTGAAAGCAGATGCTCAGGGATTATTGTTGTTTTTTCCCGTTGTGCTGCGGCAAGCGTGTCACTCAATTCGTCCTTAAAAGCTTCCAGATAAATTTTGGCTGTATCTAAATGTTTTATTCTCTCAGGCACATCATTGCGATTAAACGCCTGTACCATGGCATTTATCTCACCAAGAACCGCAATCAACGACTCCCATTTGTTATTTAATGCTTCAGGAAGCATGATTGTAAAATCTTTACGCACCTCATTACCGCTCGCCGCCATCACACTCTCCTGCGCTAAAACACCAAAATTTGCTGGATTTTAACGGATAATGCTTAAGGTAACGTTAAGCCGCAGTTCAGGCAGCAGCACGCATGAGCTTTCGTTTTTATACATAAGCTCATAGTCTATATTTAAAAATAAAGGTATTGTTACCCCATATTTGAGGTCTACCATGCGCTATCTCTTACTCATTTTGACATTTTACGTGCTTCCAGCTGCCGCAAAACCCGCACAAGCCATATTTGCGGGCGGGTGTTTCTGGTGTATGGAAGCAGATTTTGACAAGGTGCCCGGCGTATTACAAACCAACTCGGGCTATGATGGAGGCACAGAACCTAATCCCAGTTATGAATTAGTATCTTCTGGCACAACCCCTTATGTTGAATCAGTGCAAGTGATATACGATCCTGCAAAAGTCAGTTATCAACAATTACTCGATTATTACTGGCATCACATCGACCCAACGCAAATAAATGCGCAATTTTGCGATAAAGGCAGACAATACCGCAGCGTCATTTTTTATCTGAATGAGGAGCAAAAAAAGACTGCAACAGCCAGTAAGCGGGCTTTGGAAAACGTACTGCCTGCGGTACACACCGACATTATTCCCTCGACTCACTTTTATGCAGCCGAAGAATATCATCAAGATTATTACCAAAAAAATCCGATAAGATACAAATATTACCGGTATCGATGCGGTCGCGATCAGCGTGTTGAGGAGTTATGGCATGTTAAGACTGATTAGTGTGCTGTTTTGTAACCTGATTATAGCCAGTGCGGTGATGGCCTACACCCCGCAATTTAATAAATCAGAACAGCTAAAAAAGCTGACTCCGCTGCAATCTGAGGTTACGCAAAATGATGCAACGGAGAGAGCCTTTGATAATGCGTATTGGAACAATACCGCAGAGGGTATCTATGTTGATGTAGTCTCAGGCGAACCTTTGTTTAGCTCAACGGATAAATTCGACTCAGGAACAGGCTGGCCGAGCTTTACAAGGCCGATTGATGAAACATATGTGGTTTTGAATAAGCAAAAAAGTTATTTTTTTATCACGCGCACAGAAGTTCGCTCGAAATATGCAAACTCTCATCTGGGACATGTATTTGCGGATGGGCCCGAGCCAACCGGTTTGCGCTATTGCATGAACTCGGCCGCATTGCGGTTTATCCCTAAAGATCAGATGGTAAAAGCCGGCTATGGAGAGTATCTTTATTTGTTTGAGAAATAACTATTGTATGTCACCAGCCTGTGTACGGTACAAAAAAACGTTGTCTTCCCAGAGTTCATGCTGGAGTTAGCCCCGTGCCGGCACATGGATGGGTTCCCGCCTGCGCGGGAATGACAGGGTTCGGGTTGTGTGCGGAGGCCAAAATCTCTCCCACACTGTCTTCCCCGCGCAGGCGGGGACCCATTCGGGATTTGGTAAGGAGCCAACGCATGGAACGTTTCAGCCTGGTCACGGTACAAAAATACACGTGAATCCCCCGGCGCGGAAAAAATGTCCCGTACACAGGTCGCCAGCAAACCCTGATACGAAGATACCAGCTTTAAATGTTCACCTGAAGGATATATTTTTTTGGTTAAGAAAGAAGTTACAGTACTATATAAACTATTAGCAAGGAGCACACCATGAAGCGGTATTCCAGTTTTTTAAACAGGTTTTTTGGGGTCATTATCACATGTTTTTTGACGATTCAATCAGCGGCATACTCATGCACTAATACTGTATTTTCTGTTGCGTTACAGGGCTATGATGTAGTTAGCTACTTTACCGAAAATAAACCCGTTAAAGGGAATGGCGATCACACGGTAGTAAAGGATAATGTTTACTATCTTTTTTCCAGTGAAAAAAACAAACAAGCCTTCAAAGAAAATCCTGATAAATATTTGCCTCAATACGGTGGGTGGTGTGCTTTCGCAACTTCAGCAGGCATAAAAGTTCCAAGCTCTCCACTCGCATGGAAAATTGTTGACGGTAAACTTTATCTTAACCTTAATAAGCGGGTTCAAAAAATATGGGAAAAAGATATACCTGTTTATATCAAAAAAGCCGACATTAACTGGCCAAAAGTTAAAAACATTAATCCCGGAAATTAGCGGTATTTTGAAGAAAGCAACTAAAAATGGAGTTAAAAGCGCCCTGATGGATACATAACCCGAGAGGCGGTAAACTCAGGTACCATAAGCGCTTATTTCACCAAAATCAGCTTCGTCAGGCTCAAAAACGTAACAGTCAATGACTGTAAGTCATGAGTAAGACACACCCCACGCGTACTGCCTGTCAATGGCTAAAGGGAAGGTCATGAATACATCGACAATGCGCCGCTGGCTGCCGTTAATAGCTTTAATTGGGTTATTCATCCTTTTTTTTAGCCTGCGCCTCGATAACTGTTTAAACTTTACTGCCTTAAAAGACCATCGAACCACGCTCATTACATGGGCAGAAACGCATTTTTTAACCACATCCATTCTCTTTATTGCCGTTTACACAGCGGCTGTTGCTGTGTCAATTCCAGGCGCTGTCTTTCTAACCCTGGCCGGGGGCTTTATGTTTGGGATTGGCTGGGGTTTGGTGCTGGTTGTCTTAAGTGCAACCTTAGGCGCAACACTGCTGTTTCTTGCTGTACGCACCACCTTGGGCGTATCACTTTCGAGGCGCGCATCGGGCTGGATAGAAAGCATGCATCAAGGTTTTCAAAATCATGCTTTTTCTTATCTATTGACCCTGCGTTTAATCCCCTTGTTTCCTTTTTGGGTGGTTAATATTGTGCCTGCTTTACTGGGTGTCAGAGCAAAAACGTTTATCCTCGCAACCTTCATCGGCATTATTCCGGGTTCAACCGTGTATGTGCTGCTTGGTAACAGCTTAAGCGAGATTTTTGCCGCCAATCAAACCCCTGATTTAGGCATTATTTTTGAGCCGAAAGTTTTAGGCCCACTGCTGGCATTAGCGGCTCTTTCATTAATTCCCGTGTTGTATCGCGTCTTCACTGGAAAAAGAAATCAAAGGGACGAAGACCACTGCCCGGTTAAATCATGTGATTTAGCCATCATTGGAGCCGGTGCGGGAGGATTGAGCCTCGCCGCAGGAGCCGCTCAGCTGGGACTAAACGTTGTTTTGGTTGAATCCGGTAAAATGGGGGGAGACTGTCTAAATTATGGCTGTGTACCCTCTAAATCATTATTAGCCGCCGCCAAAAGCTTTTATCACCTTAAGAATGCCAGCCAGTTTGGTATTCATGCCGAAACACTCTCGGTTGATTTTCCAAAGGTTATGCAGCATGTGCGGGCGGTTATTGCAAATATTGCGATGCATGATTCCGTGTCGCGTTTTGAATCATTAGGGGTAGAGGTGATTAAAGCCGCGGGAACCTTTTTAGGCCCTGACAGCCTAAAAGCCGGTGAAAACATCATTCATGCCAGACATTTTGTCATTGCCACGGGCTCGTCTGCATCTATACCCCCAATTTGCGGTCTTGATAGCGTTTCCTTCCTGACCAATGAAACCATTTTTAATCTTGAAGAACAACCAGAACATTTGATAGTCATTGGCGGTGGCCCTGTCGGCTGCGAGCTTGGACAGGCTTTTGCCATGCTGGGCTCAAGGGTAACGATACTCGAGGAATCAACCATACTCCCCAAAGACGATGCCAATTGTGTCGCTATAGTGCGAGATTCACTGAAGGCAATGAATGTTGCCGTGTATGAGGGCATTAGTATCCGACATATTGAGTCACATCCTGATGGGGGCAGCACACTGTTTTTTGAGTGTAATGGCGAATCCCAGACAACAACCGGAAGCCATCTGCTGATTGCAACGGGGCGAAAAGCCAATTTAGAAGGTTTACATTTAGAACGGGCAGGCATTTCATTCACCCCTAAAGGCATTGATGTAAACGCGCGCCTGCAAACCAGCAACCGGCGAATATATGCCATTGGCGATGTGGCAGGCCCCTATCAATTTACCCACATGGCCAGTTACCACGCAGGTATTGTTTTACGTAATATCGTCTTTAAACTACCTGCAAAAGTTGATTATCGAGCGGTTCCATGGGTAACCTTCACCGAGCCTGAGCTTGCTCATGCAGGATTATCCGCTCTTGACGCGCTAAAACGCTCTGACACTCAATTCACTGAATGGTTGTATGTTGACAATGACAAAGCGCAAACCGAACATGCTTTAAATGGGAAAATTAAAATTATTACCGATAAAAAAGCACGAATTTTAGGAGTCACTGTTGTGGGCTCCAACGCCGGCGAACTCATTTTGCCATGGGTGATGGCCATTCGTGAGCGTAAAACGCTGCGCTGCTTTACCGATGTGATTGCCCCTTATCCCACATTGAGTGAACTCAGTAAACGTGTTGCCGGTGAATTTTATAAACCCAGATTGTTTTCCGAGAAAACCCGATGGCTGGTTCGCTGGTTACAAAAAATCAGGATAAACGCATGATAGAAGCATACTTTCGACATCACTATCAAAAGCTCTTGGTCAATCCTGTGGCCAGACGTATGGGACTAAAAATGACCCCCAATCAGGTCACCCTTCTATCAGGCGTACTGGGCATTCTGGTTTTGCCTGCCATAATAGTTAACATGCCGTATCTTGCCATTACTTTTCTCTTATTATCAGGATTTTGTGACACGCTGGACGGCACACTGGCGCGTTTAAATCACAGCCCTTCTGATTGGGGTTCAGTATTAGACATCATGACTGACCGGCTGGTTGAATGGGTGGTTGTTTTTGCGCTGTGGACTGTGGAACCTCACTCTCGAGGATTGTGGTCCTTGCTGATGCTTGGCAGCATGCTCTTATGTATTACAAGCTTTCTTGTGGTGGGTATTTTCAGCGCCAATGAGTCCCAGAAAAGCTTCCACTATAGCCCGGGCCTCATGGAGCGCGCCGAAGCCTTTTTATTTTTCATCGCCATGATTCTCTGGCCGCATGCTTTTAGCATTCTGGCCTGCCTGTTTGTCGGATTGGTAGCCTTAACGGCTGTTATTCGCCTGATGCAGTTTTATACCCTGCAGCAGGCGAACCGTACAGCCTGATAACGCTATCAGGGATTAAAGCTGCAGTCCGCACTGTTGTCAGACATACAAGGCTCGTTGCACACCTCTTTAAATACCTCATTCACCATGTGTAACTCGGCAGCTGGGGTATAGTGTTCCGGGTTGACACCATGTTTTCTTAAATCCATTGAAAACAACTTAAGCCTGACTGCTTCTGTATTTGAGGGTTTTATTTTTCTTGCAGTCTCAAAATCAATTAAAAACAGTTTACCATCTTTGCCAAGCACAAAGTTATCGAGGCTAATATCGCCATGCACATATCTCAATTGATGCAAAGACTCCACCAGCTTAATGGCCTGCTGTTTAATGACCTGCCACTGCTCTGTTCCATGCAATTCCGTTAACTCACTTAAAGGCTCCCCCAGGAAGGGCATGATAATTTCGATATAATGCATGCTGGCTTTCACTGTAAGCGTCCTTTTATTTATGCGATAAAAGAGATTTTCCTCTTTGGCAGCTACTTGCAATTCTTTACATACATTCATTTTTAACGTCTTTATTTTATGTACGGTATCAGTATTTTCATCAAGATATATGAGGTGTTGCCTGTCATCGTCATTCTTTAACACTTCAATTGAATCGGAACTGGTTATTTCTTCAACAAAATCCTCCCAGTCAAAACGATACGCTTCGGAAAAATCCTTCGCCAAAAGACTTTCGATAAAAGGTTCTACAATGCATTTTTCTGTAATTGTCAGAATTGCATTTTCATCTAATTTTTCAACCCTGTTAATTATCTCATCGATGACACTCTGAGAGATTCCTGCCGTTTGCATGGCTTCCATAATTTTTACAGATTGTTGATGCAACGGGATGCTGGAGGAACAATAACGGCCTGTGTAAACCTGAGATAACAGGTGTATATTCCCCTCCACATATACAAAACGAAAGTGTTTATACGTATTAAAAAGACTATTAAGTTTTGCATCAATCATCAAATGTCTATTGATCAATTCAAGCGCACGCTGGTAGCCCGTTATTGCCGGTAAATTATCGCGGCCATGGGATACCGAGGACGAGGCGGCAGAAGATGAGGACGCTCTGGCAGGATTTTGCTCTTCATAAAAAGCCTGAAATAACGGAAGTAGTTTGAATGTATGACGATAATAAATTTTTGCCACCAACCGATCAAAGGTTGCAAAAAATTCCGGCTCCAGTGGAAGAGCAAAAAACGCGCGCAAATGTGAAATTTTTTCGGGGTCATTATTGCTCAAACAAGGTGCAATGAGTGTGTTGATTATTTCTTCCAAGGACGTATTTTTAGCGTTGGGAATATAAACCGCGCGATACCAGTTAAGATACCTTTCCCACGCATCTGAGCGCAGCGCTGCAAACTGGGGGTCAATCCTCATCATGTGATGAAAATAATTGTAATAGTGCGGCGCTTTATACTCCTGAATGGATGTCATTTTATCAATGGGATAAACTTCTTGCGAAAATAAATGCGTTAAAAAAGCAGTGGGTGCAATTATTTCATGCAGGCTGTGAAATCCGCTTCCTGCGATGTATCCGGCCAAACTGGTAAAGTAAATTTGTTGTTCGTCAAGGGTTTTTAGCGCATTGGTCGCTATCATAAGGTTAAACCCCAATGAAACAGTCCCTGAATAGCTCGATATAAACGGGGTTTCATGCCGCATAAAAGCTGCTACAAATTCTGAAGTGGAATACAAAACCGGGCATTGTGTCCAGTCCACCCAGGCAGGATGAAACTCCAGTTGCGGCAAGTGCACCCGCATTGCTACATTCTTACTGCGCATAACACCTAAAGTAGTCGTTATGGTCTTTGTATCCGGTTCCGGTTTTCCCCTGCCACGTTCTGGCTCAAACCAGTAAAAATCTTTTTTATACATCATGGCATCACTGACAAAGCTTCGGCATTTATCACCACTGTCACCAGGTACGCGCAAAAGATTAAAAAATCCAGCCATGTCTACAGGAGGGTTATCGTGATTATATTCCTGAAGTATTTTGATAAATACAGGATTGTCGCTTTCATGAACAGTATCGTCATGCACTATCATCGGCACCTTTTTTAGAAGGCAGTGGGCAAAGAGAATATGAATTGCCATAACTTCATAATGTCTCGTATCCGGTGATTTTAACCGGTTAATGGTTAAGTTGATGATATAATTGACTTGATTCGGGCTTAAAGATTCAGCCTCAGGAGAAATTTTTTCAAACTCCGGCAGGCCATTATTGACATCAGCCAATACAAATAGACCTGGATAGGTCGATTTGCTAAGTTCGAAAATCACACAAAATGCGAATTTATGGAATCGCGACTCATAATTAGCGTTATCGCCACCCCCCATCCTGAACTGATGAGCCTGATAATATTCAAGCGTTGCCAGCAAAACTGCACTGACCTTATTGCGGACTTCAACCATCCTGTCGGTAGGATTTAAAAAGAGATTTGCACTGATGAATGTTTCATATCCACCTATAAGCGGATGTTCATTAATTCGCTCAAATGGCAATATGCCAAAAACGGAGTGCTTAACAATGTCCATAGTAGGCTGCATCCATTGCAGGAGAGCGGCATTCTGAGTCTCCTGGATGGTTGCCAGCAATTTTTCCTTGTCATCATGCTGTTCCAGAGCTATTTTGAGTGCCTCGATAAGAGACTCTTTTTCGGCTTCTGCAAAAGGCGCGTCTGCGGCCTTTGCCAGCAAGGCCATTTTGGCTTCAGCCAGCGTATCAAAATATGCCCGCTTGTTAAATTCATACATAGAGAATTCCTTATTTATGCTGCAGTCTGCTCAAAAATAAACGCAAATATACCATATGCTCATAATAAGGACAACTTAGCCTGTAATTGGCCGTTGGTAGAGCTTCGAGAGCGTATCCATGTTTTTTTAAAGCATATAAAAGTACAACAAAAAACCATTATGAACGGGGATAACGAAGAAACTGTGTGCGCGACAGTTGCCGGCGGCAGCCTTGCCCGTGCGCCTGAAGAACTGAATTTTGCTTTTATTGGCAAATTGTATGTGTATGATGACGTTGACCAATACGTATGCGATAACGTTGTGATTGGCCAGGGACATAGTGGCGCGAATAATAACTGGTGGATTTACAGTAATTTTTGGCCAATGAACGCTGATGGCACACCACAAAAATCGGGATATGCCAACAGGTTAATGTGTGAAGGAGAAGGTGGTAAACTGCAATTTTCGGTAGAGAGCTCAACCTTTTCGCCAAATACCTTTATACTCAAGGAAATTTGATAAGGATGAGTAAGACTGGCAGGCAATCATTAACGGGTTATCTGCCAGTATTATCGATGTCGGTTAACCATAATAGCTTTTTCAGGTCACCCCAATTCGAACGATGTAATTCCATAAATGCCGTTCATACGCACCTCTGGAACATATTTCAGATACATCCGCGCCGTGGTAAATACTTTTTCCATGTGATAACGCTTTGACATCGCCAGCGCATGCGGATTGATTTCGGGCAAATCAAGGGCGACTGTCTGCCCCCTCGCGCAGGCTGCCAAATGAAGAAAAAGCGCGTCTGCAATGTCTGGCGTATCTGCAAAAAGTGGCCCGATTTTAAAGCCTTCATAGCAGGGTCTTAACACACCATAACCTTGCAATTTACCTTCTGATACATAGCCAAGGCTTGTTCCGCCTGGCTGGTTAATCCAGTGTGTTAAAAAAGCGTCCCGCCTTGCTGGAAAGTGAAGACGGTCATACTCATTGAGTAGCGCAAAATCGGTCAGGGATAATGGAACGATGTGTGGATTCGCTGCACATAATTCAGGAAAATGTTTTCCACACCAGCGCGAATTATTATAAGCAATCTGATAACCGAGTTTGGCATAGGTCGTAAGCATGGAGATAACGCCATCAAGACCAACGTTGCGCTCTCCGGCATACGCGAGGCGCGCCATCGTCAACGGCAGGCCATAGCCCTGCCCTCGGTATGGCGCATCAACAATGTACAGGCCACAAAAGGCAAAGGTGTCGTCATAAACGACCGCCGAACCGACAGCTATAATCTTCTCATCCAGCCTGCCGGCAAAAAATCCATTGCGGTCGGCCTGATAAAAACAGTTTGCATCATTAAGCCCCGGGTTCCATCCTTCCCGTTTCGCCCACTCAATGACCAGAGGCATTTCTTCCTTGCGGATGCCGGTAATTTTATAGTTCAAAAGAATTCCCTTTCCTTATTGCACACGATTAAATTACCTGAATGTCTGCGTTACTCAATCCTTGCTTCAAGGCAAGATAGCTGCACCTTTGTATGTGTATTCTAGCAAATTGTCAGGAACATGAATAAAAACTCGCAGCATCTGGGTTTGCCAGGAAGGCTTTATACGCATCAATAATCGCTTTGATGGCCAGGTTTGGAAAAAGAATGTCATCCACTTGTTGCTCTGGCTTCATGTCAACGTTAAACGGTGTTCTCCGATGTTTCTTCAACCACCTGGTTACAAGCTCACGGTCGTAAGTCCTGAAATCCAGACTACAAATAACCGGGTCATTCATAAGCTCATGAGTAATTGGACAACAAAGAGATTCAGGAGGTTCCATGCTTAAGGATGGCGAAGCCGTTGAGCTTGACGATGCGGCTGCAGATGAACCAAAAAATGATAATGACGACTGCCTCGCGCTCGAAACGCATCCTTTTGGGACGTCTGGAGCGAGGATATCTTCTGATGCTGGTCTTCTTACCTTTCCGCACTCACTTATCAACACACAGGTATCTGGCGACTGAGAAAAACTGCTGACTTCAATATCGGATATCGCTCTTATGGTAACGCGATGTCCTAATTTCGAGGCTGTCACTGCATCATGCGCCGACACGATTTTTGTCTCATCATCAACATCATTCAAACGAACCGCATCATGCGCCTCAATAATGCAGCGCTTTCCTGTCCTGCCCCTCACCTCGATTTTGCCATGCTCATTTCGTAAGAGGCTGTTATCACCGAGATTGCCGACCAAAATCGCATCTCGGCAAACGAGATGGTTATGCTCGCCTGCATCACCATCGATACTTATGCCATACTCCGTAGACAATATATTACACCTACTGCCAGCACGGGCGATGTTTATCTCGCCTCTCACGAGTATTACGACATTATCCGCTACGTTACCAGCCGATAACCCGTATTCTTCACTTTCAAAATGCGAACCAGCACCAACATCCCTCACTTTAATGGCACCTTTGACATAGACCTCCACCCCGCTGCCGAGGTTTCCAGCCGTCAAACCGTATTCATGACTGGTGAGCACACAATTATCACCAACATCACCACACTCAATTGCATTTCTGGCATGCACGATTACCAGGTTTGCCAGTCTGTCAAACTGTACGCCTTCTTTATGGCTTGTTAACGTGCAATTTTTTTCTACAACAGTGACGGTAATCGCTCCATCGGCACTCAATCTTGTGGCTTTTCCTACAGTTGTTGCTGTAATACCCTGACAGATGCTGACTATGGAGCACCCCTCCCCGATTGCATTGACTTCAATGGCAGCATCGGAAAAAATACTCACTTGATTTTCGATGCCCCCATGAATCTGAAGTTTGGGAAGCGATTGCGGCTTTGCTTCTGAAGGTCTGGCAGAAGATATATCCCCGGGAGTCGGCATGCCTTTTGTAGACACCATTGAGCCATTAATCCATATGTTGGCGCCAGTGTAAATTTTTCCATCAATCTTTGCTGTAACCATCGCGGGTTCAGGTGAGGAGGAAGAGGCAGACGAAGCAGTGGCAACGCCTCTTGAAGAACTCTTTAAAACGGAAGAAGCGGCTGTAATCAAAAACTTTTCTGGCGAGATGCATTTAAGCGCTCCATCTGTGGAAATACGATTATCCACAGTAACATCTCCGATATGCCAGCCATCCAGTTTGAGAGAGGAGCGTATTTTAGGTCCGATAAAAACCAATTTTCCACCCACAGAACGCATACCCTGTATACCCCCTCGAACGCGTGGCTCCGTGCTGCCAGCCGCGCCTGAATGCATTACGCCCGTTGTGGAAAATGAATGTCTTAATGTTTCTGACAATGTAACCGTTATTCTGGCACCCTCACCTACGTTGCCCTCAATGATGAGCATGCCTTCTGCAACCTCAATGCTTGCAGAGCTGCCGACATTACCAGCAATCCTCAAATCACCACGATGACTGAGCTTCTCACCCGCCGCAACACTAGCCAGGGTTTTCATTACAACGTGTTCCTCTTAACATTTCTTGAAAGTGATAATATGCGCACTATAGCCGGGTTTTTCCTCAAAAATTACCGTAAAAAATACGGTAAAATCCTCTTTCTGGCCTCGATATCCCAGTCCATGCCTTGAAGCACCTGCTGAATCACGAGTTCACAATGATGTGGCTGACGCTGAGCGGCATGAGAAAATCCTTACAGCCTGCTACTGATTACATGCTGAAATACACAGGGATTATGAACGCCTTCGAAGTGATAGCCATCCGGGCTTAAAACCAGAATATGAAACCTGATGAGAGAGTTAAAGTTGCACGTCATCGTTGAAGCGAGGCCTAAAAAAGCGGCTTTTATCTTTCAACCCATCGTTCGCTTAAATTTTAATTGACTTCCTGCATATCATTTTGAGTAAAATATTCACGACGCTCTGTTTATTTCAGACAGACCTGGGTTATGTCATGTGTTGCGAAAATCCTACGTTATATATTTTCGTCTTAATGATAAAAAAATATCAAATAATTTGCCTTGCCCCGCCATTGAGTGTACAACAAAAGACCAAAAATATTTTCGGAATCAAATCATGTCTGCAACAGAAGAGGATTTGAAGCAAACTATCGATCAACTCCCCGCAGAAATTCTCCATAAAATCGCAGGTCTATTACCTAATGAGCAAACACGAAGTCAATTTGTTCTAACCTGTCGATTATTTCATGATAGCTATACCCTAAGTGATCGTCTGTTCCCAATATTATTGACTGTCGTTTTAAGTGGCGAGCAACACAAAGCGGAACGAATTTTAAAACAATACCCCCAATTACTTTTGAGAAAAACCAATTTCACAGACCCATGGACTAAAGAAATATTCAAAGACAAATCGGTTTTTCAATATGCCGTGTGGGCAATGGATAACCAGATGTACACTATGATGCTGGATTGTCTTCCTCAAAACGAACAAGGTGAGGAGATAAGAAAAGGCTTGTTAGAGCAAGCTGAAGCGCAAAAAGAGCACTTTAGTTTTCAGCCGCTCATTACGGCGCTTCAAACCTATGTTGATAATTTTGAGGCCTGGGATTGGCCGCATAGAAGGGCGCATTGGTGTAACATCGTGGGCGGGGCACAGCGGGATTTGCCGGCACATGTTCGCCACGAATATTGCCATCCGACCCGCAAATTTGCTTCGGTGCCAGGTTTTACCGACAATGTCTTGCCACGGTCTTTAAGGTTTTATAATTGGGTTACTCGCTCATGGCTGAATTGGGACCGCGGCACCCGGGGGCTGGGTACTGATTGTGCCATATTCCGAGGAGAGTTGCCCCACGCAGTCGCCTCGACCAGCGGCGTTGGGGGCTTCACTCTTGATTTGGCGGCAGTCACCGCCTTATGTGAAGTGAGAACAGCAGACTTGATTTCGCTTAGGCAGCGACTTCAGGACCCAATTCAAATGGCCCCAATTCAAAAACTGGATGATGCTTCGTGGGCTCCGACTTGCGTAATTTCCTAGCCCGGGCGAGCAATCCTGTGGCATAAATTGCCGCAGGATTTGGCTCCCAACAGGCCATTAAAAACCACTCAAGCAACCCCTGATATCCCCAGGTTTCCGATGTTCTCATCCACCACACGGTCCAACGATGCAAATAAGCGCTGATTCTTCGGGAAGAGATCCCATCTATCACCATTTGCTTAACTTGTTCGCGTGCCTTTCGCAAGGTTCTCGGGTGTGGAACAATGCGGTTTGGCGCAGGCTCAGTTGTCTTCCCCCCCCCCAATAAGGTTTAATATTACGCAGTTCGCGTTTTTTTCTGGACAAGCGCAAGCCTCTCTCTTTTAAAACATTTATCATTCTTTGCTTGCAACGAGTAATCTGCCGTTTTGTATTGCACAAAATCAAAATATCGTCCTGATAACGAAAATAGCTCACGTCCATCGCATCAAACACATCATCAAGCGGTTTTAAAAATATGCCACTGAAGAACTGCGATAACGGGCCCCGCAATGCAATTCCATTATCGGGTTTTTTGTAGCCTCGTGGTGTTTCAATGGGGTTGAGGTTGGTGATGATATTTTCAAGCATACTCCGGACTTTCGAGTCGTCATATATCTGATTGATATCCTGTATCAATCGGTGATGTGAAATCGATTTGTAAAAGGATTTGATATCCGCGCGTATGACATACTTTGGTTGTTTTTCCTGAAGCACTTGCCGGATTTTTTGTGTTGCGACTTTTACCCCATTGGGACCTTGAAGGTGATAACAATTTGGATTCATTGACCTATTGAGATGCTATAAAGATCAATCTGTTCAGACAACGAAGCAATTCTACCAATTCGGGCTATTTGGTCCCGGTTGAAAAAATCCGGTGGGCATGTAATACGGTCTGAGCGCTGAGCTATACTAAAGGGCGTGTCCTCGTTCCATGATGTGAAGCGAAAATGTGGCGGTTTGAGGGGCATTGTGTGCTTTAGTGAGGCGAATAGCGGGCTCTATTTAACGAACTTAAGCGCACAATGGCACCAAAACGCCGCATTTGCAGCCACATCATGGAATGAGGACACGCCCTGAGTAAGCAAATGCAAATTCATTGTATTACACGTCAAATCTGAACAGTCTCTGATTAATATCGAAAACACTGGATGCTTATTTATGGAACTATTTGAAGCACTAAAACGAAGACAGGCGGTACGTCAATTTTCTGATAAGCCGCTGGGTGAGGAAGCGATTGAAAAAATACTGCAGGCCGGTCAATGCGCACCGAGCCCGTTAAATTCACAACCCTGGCATTTCACGCTTATTCGAAACAAAGATACCCTCAAAACATTATCCCAAAAAGCTCAGCATGCTTCATTTCTTTCTCAAGCCCGACTGTTAATTATCGTGACCGTTGATACAGGGGTTGGTATTGATAAGTGGTTAAAACAACATAATCAGCACCTCTACAGCGCTGCAGCCGCCATGCAGAACATGTGGCTGGCGGCAGTCGCTCTTGATATTGGTTGCTGCTGGGTTACCCTTGATGAAGCTTCTACCAAAGAGCAAATTGCAATCCCTGAAGAACATACCATTATTGGTGGCCTGGCTTTAGGGCACTGTAAAGAACCGCTCAAAGCCCACGAGAAAGAAGATAGAAAAAACCTGGCCGTATTAACTTCATTTGAAAAATTCAATCTCCAGGAAAACTGCGAAACAGAAAGCTGTTATACCTGCCTCAAACTGGTTCCAAAATCTGCCGCTAATTCATTTGAAGGTGAAGATTATGTCCGCTATTTTTGCGGTAATGCGTGCTACGCCGAATGGAAAAAACAAACCCAAAAATGGCTTGATGAAGACACTAATTGCTGACGTGATTTCAAAGATGAAGACATCCAGTTCACCAGAGGCTTTCACGAGGAAGTTGAAATTGATTTAAAAAGGAGCTTGTGGCTTTCGTGATTTTTCTGTGCCATTGAAAAGACGCCACGGAATCGCGCCGCAAACAGTTAACACTTTGTTAATTTTTGCAGCTTATCATCTGTAACAGAAGATGTGGTCGCACTATAGACGCGTACATCGCAGAAAACCTGGAGATAAAATTATGGCCGCAAGTAGCAGTACTATTACATCAACAAACGAGCCCCAATGCCAGCCATGGCATCCTGGGCTGCCATCTATTGAGATGGCGCAAAATGATTACAACCAGTTTTACTCTGATCATGTCCCGGTTCTCTTCACGGGTAACGTTCGTGGTATGCCTCTTTCGATAGTATCCTGGAACGTCATGGAGGGAGACTCATATAACGGTGTTGCGCCGCTTGGACAAAGCTCGTATGGAGAATCACCGGAACAACGCTCAGCACGCTATGAAAGAATCGCAGACGCCATTTCTCGAATGCTGCAGACACAACGGCCTGATTTTTTTACCCTGCAGGAAATTCGCGCATATCTCCCGGCAGATGATGGCTCTTTAGGCATTTTGCCCGATGGCCTGTGGGCAGCAATTGCGGGTCGTCTTGCAGGTACTCCATATGCGGCGGCGACATACAATGGAAGTATCATTGACACGGCCGGTAATATTACCTTATACAATCAGGAAAAGTTTGATTTTGACGAGCAAGGCACTCCCCTCCCCCAGGGCCATCGTCCGCCAGCCTCATTACCAAGACAATACAACCAGCTTGGAGCGCATGCTGTCTCCTTTGTAACTCGGAGCACAGAAGAAGATGCACCGCGCCGTATTAAAATCTGCAATGTACATGCAGACTATAGTGATATTCCGACAAATCATGAGAGCATGATTCGAAGCTTTATTTCTGAAGCACATGAGGCTGATAGCGGTGCTGCGGTTGTTGGCGATTTCAATTGTAACGCGCTGCAACCAAATTCTCATGAACTAACGATTGTAACCAGTGCGGCTCCGAGTATTTTCAGGAACGGACAAATCCAGGGTGCTTGCGCCATTGACGCGGCATATTACGGGAATGAAGCAGGTCAATGTGAAATGCCACTTCTTGCGCATTTGGATGTTCGTACCGGGAACCCAATCCCGGCAGGAGAACTTGTTATAAGCGAAGATACTGCGGGCAGCATGCCACAGCTGCAACAAAACGAACTCAGACGATTTCGCCTTGCGATGTGTCCACAAGGAAATCCATACCACGAAGCGCAAGCCAGATTAGACGAGACTTTTGGAAAAGGCTTTATCCGGGTCATGCCAGCCATCAATATGCAAAACCGAAGTACTATGGCGCTTGTGATTGGACGGCATATATACCGAGATGGTTTAATGGCGCAGCTTCAAGGACGGGGACTACAGGACTCACAGATTGACGACCAGCATGCGGGTACAGCATACAGGGTTGTATACTTGCCACAAGACTCCGAACAGCAGTCTGAAGTTATTAACGAGATACTTCAACATTACGCATCTCAACAGCATGTACAGACGGGTCTGCAAAGTGCAATCAAACCGGAAACCATTTCCGGGCCAACGCCGTCATTCGTGCGGAACAATGCTTTTACACTGGCGGGAGGCTTGTCAGGAATTGCCGGCCCCGCGCTGCTTGCAGTGGGACTGTTGACCATTTTCCCCCCGGCAGGCTTGGGTTTGGCGGGTGTAATTGGAATTATCACAGCCGTTGCTGTCGTTGGTGGCGTAATTGGCGTTACTGCAGGTCGACTTATCGACAGCAAACGCGCAGAGGATACTCTTACGAGCCACGGCAAGATGAGTTCACTGATGCCAGGTACTAAAAGTTCGCCCGAGGGTTCTGTTATTTCGGGTCAGCGTCCTGTCAATACGGAATCTCCTTTGAATGCGCAATCGGGTACGACTCAAAACACTTCAAACAAAGGCATAAGTACCCCGGAAAAAGATAGAGAAAATCCAAGGCCGTACTAACCCGCTATATTCATGCAATCCCCTTTTCAGGATTGCTGCAAACCACCATGCATCCTGCAGGACGATGGAAAAAAATCCTGCGGGGTGCCCCCTGTGAATCAGTTTTTCTTTGGGGACGAGCCAGATTAAGCAGGTTTGATTAAAATCCCGATAATGATTTTGACGTGCACGTCAATTTTGACATTTACGCTTGCTACACTAATGCTTTCCTGCCAGAATCGCCACAAGGCGAGATACAGCTTATTGCCTGATGTATTGAGAATTGACAGAAAACAAAAAATTACAAAAAGGAAGTAATCATGAATAAAAAAGCGATAGCTTTCGCTTCTTGTCTCTTGGTAAGCATGCCCATTTTTTCCAAAGGGCTTGTTCATGATCATCTCATGAGCTCAAAACATAAATATTTTGTAAAAAATGCCAAAAACATGTCCGATTTTTCAGGGCTGTGGGCTGGCGCATGCGATGCACCAATTCAAAGAATGGCTCTTAAGATTACTCAAACTGATAAATATATTTCCGTAACATTCTCTGAAGATGGCCATACAGATGATGATAATTTAACCTTAAAGTTCCCAAATAATCACGTGGTTTCAAACGTTGTCAGTTCCGAAAATGGGGTGGAGCATTCCTTAAGTTCCGCATTCTGGACAGGCGGAAACAGCATCGATTTTTCATTTTACAACATGACGAACGAATCTTCAGGGCATACCACCTTCAGTTCCAGATCAAGTTTCGAATTTTCACTGGAATTGGATAAAGAAAAACTGCGATTTATCATAGACCAATACCCGGACGATATCGTGTGTGTTCTGGACAAACAAGGTTAACCCCCCTGTCCTGTTACTGGAATCAAAAAATGGATGAAACATGGGAAAAACCGAACTACTTCCTGTTTACCGGAGGGCCGGGTGCCGGGAAAACCACCGTTATTGAAAAACTTCGCCAAAGCGGTTACCACACTGTCCCCGAGGCAGCTCGCAATATTATTCGGCAACAACGCAAAACAGGCGGTAATGCAACTCATGACGGCGACAGGATGACTTATGTCGAACTGATGTTGCGACAATCCCTTAAAGACTATCGGGAAAATCTGCTCACTGTAAGTGCTGTTTTCTTTGACCGTGGGATCCCCGATTTATACAGCTACAGCAAACGCTTCTGCGGCGGCGTACCGTCTGCTGTTGAGCAGGCCATCATGCAATTTCGCTATCATCCCCTGGCATTTGTTTTCCCGCCATGGCCTGAAATCTACTGTCATGACGAGGAACGTAAACAAAGCAGGGACGAGGCCATTGAAACATGGCACGCGGTCAAGGAGGGGTATGCGGCGTGCGGATATATCACCGTGACTGTGCCAAAGCTGCCAATTGAAGAACGGGCGGCATTTATCCTCACGCTGACGCAGTCTCCCAAGGCAATTGCGACTGCCACCATACTGACCAAACTCAGTCATGCCATCAATGCCGAATTTGGCTTTCATGAAAACACTCCGCGAATCAACTACGGACCTTGTGGGGTCTTTGCCATACTGTTCATGAACGCCTGGAATGCCCGTTTTGCCGAAAAGGCGCATATCGTATTTATCATGACGCCCGAACGCGATGAATGCTGGCACATTGCCGTCAGGCTGCCTTCGAAGCTCCTCTATGATGGAGGAGTCGGTTTGCACACTGAAAGGTGTTATCCCGGTTATCTCATTGAAGACATGGTGGAATACGATCATGCGCTGATGGAAAAATGGTCATACGGGTTAGACCGAACATATCCTCGCTATTGCCCGACATTTGATAAAGACAAAACCAACACTCTCATCAGCGAACATCTTGATATTCTTTGACTTTCATCAAGGGGAAATGCATGACGCTTTACTCCACCAAAAGGTTTGTCTTCACCCCGTAACCCGGGAACCACTGGATCTGTTGACAGGATATCAGGAAGACACCAAACACCGTCTGGCTTTCAACAGGTTGGCCATCACGGGTTCATCCCTTGCTCCGGCAATGCTTCATTTCGCCTTGTTTTCGACTGTTCCTGGATGAAAAATCGGTGGCGACTTTGAGCGTCCCGCGCAGGGTGCCCTGATTCCATCGATGATGAAGCCGGTGACCTGATTGACCTTTCTTCCGGATGGAGCGGCATGAAATCGATGAATCCCGGGGACGCGGCTTTCAGCATCAAGAACTTCCAGACGAGCTTCAATTGGTCAATACGCTCCTGACATTGTGCTGCAATATATTCCTTGCCCATATTCAGGCCTGTTGCCAAATGCTCCAGTAAAACCAGTGTACTGGCTGCCCGATAATAGTCATCAGCGAAAGGATCCCTTGCCTTGAGCTTTGTTGTCCAGGTCTGAATGGCTTTTTTGGCAAGACCATGCTCTTTTGAATACTCTCCAATCAACGCAGCACCTTCCAGATATCGCATGGGGGGATACATCCGCATGGCATCCAGAATATACTGTGCTCCTGAGTCGTGCGACTTGAATTGACCGTATAAATCAGAAATAAAACTGTTGAGCGGAGAACTGAGCCGATTCATCCGTCTCCACATTTGTCTTTCAACGGTTTCAACATCCTCTGTTAATATTTCAGGCAGTCTTGACACCTTTGCCACCCCGCATACACTCCGTTTGTCATCCTCGCGATGGCAGGGATCCATCCTTGTGATCATTTCTGTGCCACTATCAGCATAGTTCCCCGCCTGCGCGGGGGTGACCGTTTTTTCTGGAGCGGAGCGCCCCTTGGGCACTGCCGGGTATCTGGCAGGCCTGGCTTCCGTTGGGGCAGTAACAGTCACGGTTTTCCCGAATGCTTCTCTGAATTCTGCACGACGTACAGCATCACGTCGCTCCTGCACATATTGACCAAACGATGATGAGGATGCCGCACCGGAATTTTTTTTGCTCAACGATTTGGGAGCCTGCTCTGTGGCTGCGGCCATATGTTCGGGGGGTACGGGTTGCAGCGCGGCTTTTTTTATCAGGTTTGCAACATTGTCGAGATGTTCGCTCATCGCCATATCAATACCTGGATGGATGATTTCCCCTTTAGCAGTAGCGATAATACGCTGCGTCAAACTTTTGGTGATGGTTGCAAGGAGTTGATGTTTCAGGGGCGCAATGACGGTCTGATCAACCGAAGTACCCGGGAGGTGCGCAACCTGCTGATGATAGAAATATAATAATTCAGCCCTGAATTGTCGCGCGAAATGTTCGGTCAGATGTAAAATTTTATCCAAAGCCACCCCCATATCCGCGATGCGCAGAAAGGTTCGAACGCTGCTGTGTTGATTGGCAAGCACCCCTTTTATAATATGGTTGGCTATGGTGTGCGTCAGGCTGGATTTTTCTTGCATAATTTTTGAGGCCATGCGCTCGAGCTGCCCCCGCATGGCTGTATTCTGATGGCTTGCATCCAGTTGCAGCATGCCATCCAGGGCCGATTGGCAGTCCGGACTGCTCAGGGTTTCTTCAAGACGTTTGCCAATGGCACGTTCAATATCTCCTGAGAAGCGGTCAATGGCGACCGTGCTCAGTTTGTCCACTGCAAAATTAAATACTTCCCTGACGCCCGCATCAACGACGCGCTTTACCACTTCATTTTTAGCCAGCTCCAGCAGTTTTTCATGGTTCAATTGCCTGGCCATCAGGGTTTTAAGCGCATTTTGACCCTTGGCTGCTTCTGCGGCCATTCCCAGATTGGCACTGTTTTTCAATATTTCAAGACCCATGGAGATCACATGGATGGAAACGCTGCCCACTTTATTCGCGAGATAGGCGTTCCAATCAAAGTTTCCCGAAATCAAGGCGCGGGCAGCATGCATGATATCGTTGATCCCTTCCTGTATCAGCATCGAACCTATCATCGGTGCCGCGTATGACACCAGCACACCGACCACAATCTGTATAATCCCGAGAAATGCCACACAAATCGCACCAAAACCTTTTTTCTTTTTCTCTCTGAAAAAAGGTTGAATGCTGAAGAGATGCGCGAGACCTGATGAATGTAATTCACGTATTTCAGAAACCGGTCTGGTGTTGGGATCCGGAAAAAAGTCCATTAAATTTTTAAGCTCACACACCTCGAAATCCACTTTCTGTTTGGCTTTTCGGGCTTGATGTCGTGCCTGATGAATGATGCTTATATTCTGGTCGATATTGGCGATTTCGAGCTTGAGCAACTCGATTTTACAATGTGTCTGTCTGGCAAAATCACTGTTGAAGGCGTTGGTGGTGGCAGGATTAAGGCTCTGCACCACAAACATGGAGTGCAACTGGGGAATGATGTGTTTCTCCAGGTTGGCTTTGGCCATTTGCAAATCAGCCAGTACCTCATCGGCATAGTTGCCACCCTTTTGAAAAATACGGGCTTCCGCACGGTTGTAATAAGCCTGAACACCCACCAGGGGATCGTCGTGAATCGCTTTCGTATAGACCTCAATCGCATCAGAAAACCGGCGTTTGCTGCAGCTCAGGAGATTCCCCTGTTGAACCTGACGACAGGGGTTTGCACGAATAACGTCCTGATGACGAATGGTCTCGATAAATTCGTGAAATTTCGCTTCCATCAACTGCAGGGTAATGTCAGGGTTATAATCCTCTTCCAGTTTTTTGGCCACATTCTGCAGCCAGTAAGCCCACTGCTCTTCGATGCCGCCGATTCGGTGCGTTGCCCCATCACGACCCTTCAAGCTGTTAATAAATCCCCGGAACCTGAGATATAAATCATCCTTCAGCAAGGCGAGACGAATGCCCTGAGTTCTGATTCTGTACACCCGTTTTGCTTCCACTTTATCGCGCAACACCCGGATAGCCGGAATCGTATCAAAGTACGCGCTATCCGCTGCCCTGAACCGGCGCTGAATGTCTTCCCGATTAATCACCAACTGCGCCGAGCCACGATTCCCCTTTCGTGCGGTACGACCAAATATCTGTTGTTCCACCCGCAGATTGAGTGGCAGCGAGGTGACCATGATATGCAATCCGCCCTGCGCTTCAATCAAATCGTTATGCTGTCTGGCAAAGTACCAATCGATTCCTCTGCCGGCTATCAGTGTCGCTATAATCACCTCTCCTGCCTCTATAGCATGGGAAGGGGTATCCATTTCTTCGGTGTCATTCCGCGAAAATCGGGTAACCCTGGTGCAGGCTTTCGCTTCCAGAAGTGTTTTTTCCAGAAAAATGACATCCGCAATAGTGGCTGTCACTATCAGAACCGGAACCCCGCGCTGAACCTTCTCCCGGACACTATGGATGATTTCGCCAAGCCATGCGCTTTTGGTTGGTGCGACTATGCCATCATGTTCGATAAAACACTTAGGCTTGTAGGTGGGGATAAACGCCAGGTCGACCTGATACATTTCCTTGAGCAACGTCTGGGTATCTGTCCCTCCCAGTGTACCTGTCAATCCGAAAATCTGATTGCCATAGCGTCGGCACAAACCCGGCGTGGATAAATAATTCCCCATTAATTGGGGCGGCCCCATCTTCAGCCCATGCTTGAGCTCGAGAAAACTGTGAAGATAGGTCCAGCGGGTATTTTTCAGAATCTCGCCGGTGAGATGCGTATCCACGATAGTAATACGCTGCTGGTTCTCCCCACTTCGCTCATATTCCGTAATCACATAATGCTTGTCCGGCTGATGAATGTAATACGCGCAGAATGCAGAGTCCGTAAATTGTTCGACCTCCGCCAGTACAAAATTTTTCAGATGTTTGGGCAGCAGTATGGACGAATCGGGATCATTAACCAGCTGGAGAATATATTTTTCGAGTAATTTTTGTACAAAGGATCGCAGATTCCCGATGATTACTTCATCCTTGCCATCCACCGACGTATAGACCCATTGACCGTCTTTCCCGATTATGGATTGTCCCATGCGAACCATCATATGCCAGACCGCCACAATCACATGGTTGACATATTCCAGGGCAGGGTGGGGTTTAAGAATCATCGCCCCATATTCCGCACGGTCTACCAGCAAGCTGTCCACTTCATCAAAAAAGAGGATACGGTTTGGTCTGTTGCCGCGCGTGATCCATTCGCCCATAGCTTCCCGAACAATATCCCATTGATATTCATTCGTATCTCCATACACCACATTCGCCGAATAGCAAGCTCTGGGCGCCTTGCCATGATGATCCTTGCCATCAATATTGTCTGCTACCGTCAATGACAGGATGGAAAAGAAATTCTGCATTTCATGGGCATCGCGCCTTGCCAGAATCGTGGAGCTGGAAACCACGTCAACGTAATCCAATTGCAAGGCTTTGAATGCCGCAAACATCGAAACAATCTTGGTTTTTCCCTCTCCGGTTTTGACTTCCGCGAGGCAGCCCCCCTCTTCCGCTTTCAGCAGAATCAAGAGGCTTATCAATTGGATATTGCGCGGTGTTTGTCCAGAATCCAGAACACTGGCGCGCATAATCACTGCAACCATCTCTGTCTGGAAATCCCGGGCAAGGGCTTTGGCCTTATTCTGGATGAGGGCCCGAGCCCAGGCCTTGCAATGGGTTACGCCCCAGGCTTCAATGGGCATGCCCGCGGGAAGAAAACAGGAATCGTTTGCGTAAACGGCTTTCACTGCGGCCAGGGAATTTACCAGGTCATGGCTCGTCAATAACCGCGACACATTGGGATTATTGCCGTTTAATTCGCATAACTCAGCCAATAAGGCCTCAAGATCTTTCTCATCGGACGGTTTGGCATAAACTGCCGTTTCAGAAAAAACTTGTTCAGGTTGCTCGGCTTTCCCGATGAGCCCAAGTATTTCCTGTTTCTTTACCTCGAGACCCGTAATGCGTCGCAGGATTTTTTGCACAAAACCATGAAGTTCCGGGTTGGATGATTGTGCGAATTCTCTTAGCTTTGAAAACAGTTTATTAAACAGTTCCGGATACAATTTCTTTCCGGAAGCCTCGATTATCACTGTATAAGCATGCCATGCCAGTTTTCTCAACCCGGCTTCATCAAAATAATCGAGTATGACATCCGAAATTGAAGCAGGGATGGACTGTACAGCTTCCTGAGTTTCGAAGTTTATTGTTATCAGATTGAGCAGATTTCCTTTCAGTGGCAATTGATAATTTGATGGAACGCATTTTTCAGGATCAAAATCAAGGCATTGCTCAATAACCTCTGCAGGCAAAGGCATCCCGGTATATTCGACCTGAAGATTCAACAGACATAATATTTGGTTTCTGAATCGATACCTCAGGATATAGTGGCTCAGAATGTCACTTTTGAAACCCAAATGGACAAGTCTCGACACCGCTGGTTGGGACAGAAAACATTGATGTTGATTGACAAGCCGCGTCAATGCCAGAATACTTCTGGTTTGCCAGGCAGGATTATCTGCATTCAGCAGGGCTTCTGTGTAGGAAACCAATAGTTGCGGGTCAACCAGTCCTGCCGTATCCAGAAAGGACAAACTGCAAGCAACCCGTTTTCTGACTTCAAGATTTGGGTCGTTCATCTGTTGCACCAGTACCGGCAGAAAAAGGGTCTGCAAATCGATCAGAGGATACTGGTATGCCACATCAAAAAATTGCAGACAGTAACTTTCATACACAGCGGTAAGAATTGCTTCTGCCGCAAATAACCGGATCTCCGGGCGTGGCCTGTATTGCAATAAATCGATCATGAGATGATGCATACTGGATAAAGGCCTGTTTTTGGAGCAGCGTATCTCGATGATTTCCTGCAATTTCGACAAAAACAGGTGCATGCATTTTTGGGATTCAATACTTGCCTTATCCATGAATTTTTCGGTTTCAAACAACAGAAAAAGGATTTTGATGGCATCTTCAAACTGTTGATACTTGAGCGTAGATTCAAAAATTCCGGCCAACGCTTTGGCAATCGATTCTTCCGGTTTTCCAAATTGGACTGGGAGCAGTGACATCATAAACCCGTACCGATCATTCAGAAAATTGTTTTTGGCGTTGATCTGGGTCATATACTGGTAAACGATATCCAGAATGGCAGTCAGGTTACTTCCCCCGCCAACACCGGGTGCCTTCACCGCGTTTGTGAATAACTTGTGCTCATACCAAATCACTTGCACTTTAATAAAAATAATAAAGCAGGTGCTGACAGCCATGTCTTTTAATTCAGGCACCTGACATTGCTGCAATACAAAGTCAAAAATAAGAGATGAGATGCTGTCCTGGTGGCGTGCATAATGCGAACGAATCAATTGCAATTGACGCTTTCTGATATCCGTTTTATCTGTGTCGCTGCCACTGATAACTGTTGTCTGCAAAACACTCTCGATTTCTTTCCATCTGACAGGCTTTGCTTTATCCTGCGTCTCCAAGTTTAATATACGCGCATGAAGTATGTATTTATTCCAGAATGGGCTGTCTGTTTCGGGTAAATTTTGCGTGTATTGCTGTAAGGATGGTAAATCGGAAAAGGTATGATCGGTCAGGTAGCACAAGCTGCATGCCACCCAACTCCGTAGTCTTTCAACAGGGTCGGCAAGACTGCTGATTAATGGCGAAAGAAACTTGTCCCGGATTCCACCAATTTTACCAATATCATGATATTCATATATCGTTAACAACAGTGACTGGTACGCAAATTCCCTGATGTCTGCATCCGGATGGCGAGTCAAGTCAATGAAGAGATTTTGTATGCGTTCTGGCGATCGTTTTTGCTCAAAGTATTCACTGATAATTTCGGGAACCAATTTCAGAACAAACAAGTCTTTTGAGCTTGCCATTCTCAGGAATGCAGACAATCTTGCCAGTGCATGCTCTTTGCCATCCGGGTCCGAGGCCCACAATAATGCCTGCAGCACATGCAGAAAGTCCTGTTCCAGATCTTTTTCCGAATAGGTATCGCCCTGTGGCAGGGTCTCAAATTTCAAACGCATGATGTGAACCTCTGACCGAGAAAGTGCAATATTTCTTGATGAATGCTGAATGGACTTTGGTAGCGCAGCCGTGCGACCATATCAAATGGTCTGCTAAAAATCAACGCATCCCACATGAGCCATCAAAAACGGGAATCCGATCCTGCCTTGCAATGGGCACTTGATTATCTGGCAGACAACCATGGCGCCTGTTCAGCTGAATATCATACAATCGCGGATACCGCATGGTCTGCTGTGTGGCGGATAACCACCCCGGAATCCATTTTTTTTCTTAAAAAAACGCCGCCCCGACTGTTCACGGAAGCGCAAACCATCAGCTGGCTGCGCAGCAAAGGCTGTACTTCTATACCGGAATTGGTTGCAGTCCATGAGCCGCTGTCTTGTTTCCTGATGCGCTCTTGTGGGGATGTGGCATTACGGAAGTATTTTAACGGCAAAGTGGATGCTGACCTGCTGTTTCAGGGAGTCACGCAGCATGCAACTATCCAGCGGATGCTGGAAGGCAGTCTCCCCGATATGGCATCCCTGAATCTCCCTGACTGGCGATTGAAACACATCCCCAATCTTTACCTGAAGCTGTTAGCGCGCAAGGACTTGTTACAGAGCGATGGACTTTCTTTTGATGAAATAACCACGCTCAATCACGCGTTGGATGCCTGCCAGTCCCTGTGCGATGCATTATTGGGCTATGCAATCCCTGAAACCCTGAATCATTGTGATTTTCATGAAAACAATATGGTTATTGAGAAAAAAACTGGCAAAATAAACCTCATTGACTGGGGTGAAACAGCGCTTTCTCACCCCTTCTTTGGCTTGAGTGGTTGTTTGTGGAACCTGACATGGCATTATAAAATGCAACTAAACGCTCCCATTTACACGATGCTGCGACGTCGCTTTATTACACCATGGAAAGACCTGCTCCCCGAGCAGGATTTGCTGGATGCCCTGACGCTTTCGGACAGGCTTCTCGGTATCTATGCGGCCCTGGGGTATCAGCACATGTATGATGCCACAATCGATCAAACCCGAACGGTGCAGAAAGAGCGCCCCGGCTCCATTGCGGGATGTTTACGTTCCTTTTTACACGCGACCAGACCGGCGGTGTGACTGATATTTTTGCCAAACATCCCTGACAGGGCCTTCGGTATTCAACAAGTCTGCGGTTGCTCCATCCGCAATGATTTTTCCGTGAGACAAACAGATTACCCGGTCAAACTGAGGTAACAGATGCAGTCTGTGGAGAGAGACCAGCATGGTCGCATCCCGGAAGCGCTCCATGACGCCCGTGAGAATCGCTTTTTCGGCGGCCAAGTCCACACTGGATGTCGGCTCATCCATCAGCACCAATGAGCTGAAACGCGCGGCAAACAGGCCACGCGCCAGCGCCAGCCTTTGTTTCTGGCCGACCGACAGGTTGACGCCTTTCTCACGGATGTCGGTTTCAAGCCCCTGCGGCAATGTTGACAATACTTCTGAAAAGCCCGCCAGCTTAACAGCCTGAAGCAGTTCCTCACTGGATGTTTCAAGTCCCAACGCGATATTGAAGGCAATCGTATTTTCAAAAATTTCAGGCTCCTGGGGAATCAGCGTGGTAAGAGCCTGCAACGGCACCAAATTGGCAAAAGTATGATTATCCATCCGAAGACGCACAGAGTCAGGATGATAGAGACCCGACAAGAGGTTCATCAGGGTGCTTTTCCCGGCACCACTGGTGCCAATCAAGGCAATTTTCTCACCCCGTTGCAGCGTAAAATGGAGCCCTTCGAGGCTGCCAGAACGCTTTGATCCCGGATGATGAAAATTCAGATCCGCTATTTCGAGGGTCTGCCAGCTTGATGCGCAATCGATGTCAACCGGCATCAGGGCATGGGCGTGGATATCATCCAGAATGGGTTGCACACCGCGAATATCGGTGTCCTTGCGCACCAAATCACTGTAATTGGCACTGAAATTGTAGAACACTTCGCTCAAGTCCCACTGGTAGCGGAAAATCATCACGACAGTTCCCACCAGCACCGCGTCAAAATTTTCAAGATGCCAGACGATATAGCCAATCAGAATGGCGGATTGCAGTGCCGAGAGCGTAATACCCATGGCAAACCATTTGACTTCATTCAGCACCACTTCCTGATTGAACACAGGCCATATCGACAGGATGCGTTTGATGAGGCTCTTCTCGGTGAGCTTGCCAAGACGCAGGGTCAGGATAGTCGTCATGTTGTTCAGATAATCAAAGAACAGCGCGCCAACCTGATTGTCCGTTTCATTTTCAGACTCATAGAGCGGGATTAGTTTCCTGTCGAAAGCAAACACCACCCAGGTTGCCAGCGAACAACTGACGAGGCTCACGAGACCTACCGGCAACGAAATCCACAGGAGAAATCCCACGGAGACTATAAATTTGACCACGGTTTCGATGTAGATAAACTGATCTTCCGCAAACCGGTGCAGCGCGGTTGCCGCGCGATTCACCCGGGTTACCAGATGACCTGAGTGATGATCCTGATGCCATTTCAGGGGAAGCCTTGTCATATCTGCAAAAATTTTCAGCCGGAAGGATTGCTGGATACGCAGCGCCACCTTGCGCTCAACGACCCGGGCCGGTCCGTGAAACAGCCAGAAAAGCGGTACCAGCAGCACACCGAAAATCAGCCAGAACAATAACTCCCGAAACGAGCCTTGAGAAAAATGCTGCAGCAACCCAATGGCCTTTCCGAACGCATATGGACTCAGACTCATCAGCCCTTGCGCAACGATATAGGCAATATAATATCCGGCAATTGCCCTGTGCCATGGCTTTCCATGCTGCCAGACTGCACGGATGAGACTGATCCAGGGATTATGCATGATAGTTTTTTGTCATGGGTTGACCCTAACCTCTCTGAAAGTCTGCCACGATGGCTTCAATAGTGACCAAGGCCTTTTTTGACTCATAATTCATGCTGGTCTGTTGGTTGATAATATACATCATCGCTTTCCAAAGGGCCCAGGCCTGCCCCCGCAGCCATGTTCCGCGGTCATAATCAAGGTGCTGTCGAAAGGCCTCGCGATTTTTTCCCTGAAAGAGCGTCCAGGAAACCGCCAAGTCACATGCCGGATCGCCAACCGCGAGCTGCCCGAAGTCGATGACTCCGGCAAGGTGACCATCCCGCATCAGGAGATTACCGGCACTGATATCCCCGTGCACCCAAACGGGGGCTCCATGCCATTGCGTCTCCAGTGCGGCCTCCCAGATTTCGCGTGCTGCAAGGGTGTCGATAGTGCCTTCTAATGCATCCAGCGCGCGGCGGGTTTCTGCATCATAGATTCGGAGTGCACCACCCCGCCAGAAAGAATGCAGTCCGGCGACAGGTCCTTTGGCTGCATCGATAGCCTGCATGGCTCTAAGGAATCCGGCCAGGCGAATGGCCAAATCGTCCCAGTCCGCAATCCTCGAACTGGCAACGGTCTCTCCGGATATCCAGCGATACACTGACCATTTCCAGGGATACCCGTGTCCCGGCTGACCCTGTGCGAGCGGCACAGGAATGGCAAGCGGCAAATGGGGAGCCAGAACCGGAAGCCAGCGCTGCTCCTTGTCCACCTGAAGTGCATAGTCTTCTCTGCTCGGCAGACGAACCAGCATGTGCTCGCCCAGATGAAAGGTACGGTTATCCCATCCGCTGGTTGACACGGCTCGAACGGGTAAATCCTTCCATTGGGGGAATTGGGTGTCAATCAGGGACTGTACCAGTGTTTCGTTGATATTGTTCATAGGAAATTATTGCTTGAAAAATAGCTGAGTATAGTCTGAAAAAAATGAGAACAACAAGCAAGCACCCGCCAAAAAGGTAAGTAATATTACGCATTGCCCCATAAATGCTCAAATACTATACTTTCATCAAGTCCTCAAAAAAAGAGATAACCATGCAGTCCATTAAACGAATCCTTATCACAGGACATCCAGGTACCGGCAAAGCGCTGGTTGCCCGACAACTGGCCAAAGCACTGGGCTGGGAGTTTATCAACACAGATTTTGAGTTGGAGCAGCGCTCAGGCAGAAACATCGATGCCATCATGGGCTCCAGCCACAATAACCCATTTTATGAGTTTGAAATCGCCATGCTCTTAAAACAGCTTGAAAAAACGTTTTGTGTTATCAATACCGATCCGCACATCGTTTGTCTGGAACCTGCAAGAGCCATCCTCTCGGATGAATTTGTGGTGTATTTGAAGGCAAGTACACATGTTCAGATGGAACGCAGCAGCGGTCATGTGCCGCCATTGTATCCGGACAGTGATTTGTCAATGTTGTTTGAGACGCTCCACACAAGCCGGGACAATCTGTATGAGGAAACCGCTTCTTTGGTCATCGATACGGATGACAGTGCCATCGAACAGCATATCAAAACTGTCATCGAGGCATCAGGCGCCATGCGCCCAACCCATCAATCCCCTCACGAACACAGCATTGTACTTTTCCACCAGCTGCTGCATACTCCCGTAAAACTATCCAGACAACAAACAGCCTGCATGAAGCTCCTTGCCGAGGGACTATCAGCCAAAGAAATCGCAAGACGACATCGTATTTCTCATCGTACTGTTGAGGGTACTCTAGCGAGAATTATGGAAATTGCAGGGTGCACTTCCAGTAAGGAGCTGGTGAGTTTATATTTATCAAAACCCTGATTTTCGTCGGGCTCCGGTACAAAAAAGGCGTGATGCAGTGGCTTTAAAACTTACACTTAATGATAAATCACAAATCCATCGCGCGATTAGTCTGTTGACTGACATCCTGGGAAATGACCTGTTAGGCGCCTATCTGTATGGTTCGTGTCTGGTTGGCGGCTTGCAAAAGTACAGTGATATTGATTTTCTGGCCGTCATTAACCGCCCCACTACATCTGAAGAAAAGCGCTATTTGATCTCAGGGCTTCTGAAGATATCTGGCATTTACATGAAGAGTGACATCCGGCCGCTTGAAATGACGCTTGTTGAAAAATCGGCGGTGAATCCCTGGCGGTATCCGCCGCACTGTGATTTTCAATATGGTGAATGGCTGAGGGAGGCATTTGAAAGCGGAGATACTGAACCCTTACTTAACACGGAAATGCCCGATGTGGCGCTGATTATCCAGCAAGTTTTACTGGAAAGTCTTGCGCTGTCGGGGCCGAAACCCGCAGAACTTCTTGCCCCGGTGCCCTATGAAGATTTTATCCATGCGATGCTCCACGACCTTGAACGGCTGTACTCGGAGCTGGAAGAGGACACCCGCAATGTGTTACTGACACTGGCACGGATATGGAGCACGTTCGAAACTGATGCCATCCGTTCCAAACCTGCCGCCGCCGATTGGGCGATAGCCCGTTTACCGGAAACAGATAAACCCGTGATGCAACGGGCAAAAGCCATTTATCTGGGGTTGGAACCTGAAAATTGGGATGACTTGCAGCCTGCTGTAAAATCCTGTGCTGTCTGGATGATCAGAAAAGTCCACGAACATAAACCGGCGAATAACCGCGATGTTTCATCTCGGGCAATCCATCTTGCCGAAAATACATCCGTTTGAAATCAACATCATTGGAGTACTGTACCGGGGTAGCCCTTTGTGGACACGCGAGGTTAGCCAGCGCATTCGTGCTGTTGCAGTTTTTTAAACCTGAAACAAGTGAGTTGCGTTTTCCAGACAAATCGAACTGCTTACCGTCAAAAAAAGTGGGAGGTAAAACCATTACCCCCGTTTCCTTGTGTAATTAATCGTGACCAGTTTTTTAATCCAGCGGGCGGATACCCGGCCGGTATAGTTGCTCCGCTTCACCCTGATAAGGAAGAATGTTTAAACATCTTCGGAATTATGCGTTGATTCAACTGGCAGATTAAGGACACCCTGTTTAATTCTGATATAATCCGGACAAGCGAACCATTACAATGGCTGAGTCCAATTGAGAAATAAAATTGTATCTTAAAGAAAAAACAAATCCATCGTTTAGTGAATGTATCCCTCCAGACAAAAATTCATATACAAAGTGTAGGCTTGATGAGGTTTAACGTTGCAATGATACGTTGCTGGTAAGAAAAAATGGAAATTTACAGGTCAATGATATGAAGCACTATTTTTTCTTATTCAGGTTATTATTTCTTTTAGGAATCCCTGCGATAGCGCATGCTGTTCCTCGGTGGCTAACATTACCGCCAACACCAACTCCAAAAGGGTATAATACCCTCTTTGATAAACTCAGTAATATGTCGGCAACCCAACCAAATTTTACAAAAGAACAACTGAAAAAAATCACAGTTCCTGTCTGGATTGTAGATGGCGATCACGATGAGGTGGTTAAACGCGGTAATACGGAGTTTATGGCGGCACAAATCATAAACTCCCGTCTGCTGATACAGGCTTCGGTCAGTCATTTTTCTTTTTTACAAGATTCGAAGCAATTTAATAATGATGTGCTCTGTACGGGACAAAAAATCATATCAACGCCTCGGTCGGTGCCTCGATGCTCAAGAAGGCCATCACCTGACCAATTAAACTCAAGATATTCTGCTTTGCATTGAGAGCCGCATCACGTAGAAAATCAAGACCATAACGAAAAATACTGACCTCTTTTCTACCATGTTTTTTCATTTTGATCGCTTTTTGCTCGTTGCGCCATTCACCTACTTTATAAGCCCAACAAAAGCCGATGCTTAAAAGTGCTATCAGCTTCGAAATACGCTCCGGCTTTGTAATATGCGTGTCCTCAAAGTTAAAGCCGCGCGATTTCAGGCAGGAAAACAGGGTTTCTATTTCCCAGCGCCGGCCATACAATTCGATAGGTGAATCAACTTCTTTATCTGTTGCAACAATAAGTAATTCACCATCTGTAAGCCGGAGCGCGCTCAACCAGACTTTTTGCTTCCAAAGCCTGCGCTCACCCCTCAGTTTTCGTTGTTCACCAGGCTTCAGATCGTAGAAAAGAGCATCCACATTAACGTCAAGCCCCAAGCTGTTGCTGGTTTGAGTGTTGCTTTTGATTCGAATGCAAAATGAGATCCCTTCACTACGCAACCATGAGAACCATTCGTTTCCAACAAACTCTCGGTCAGCCAGCAGACAGGCAACTCTTTCTTTGCCAAACTGCTCTATAAAACGCTTAAGTAAGGCTATACGCTCTGTGGTATTACTGTTCCCGCGCTTGGGCAGCAAATCCCACATGAGAGGGATGGCTATCCCTTTGTAGGCAATAGACAGCATTAATATATTGATATCCTGCTTGCCCCACTGCCAATTTGTTCTGTCTATGCTGAGATACAACGGCGTCTGGTCAAAATCAAAAAAAGTCATCACCCATCCGGCCAGAGCGGTGAAGCATATTGTGAATTCCCTGAAAAATCGCTTGATACGCTTGTAGCGCGATTCTATTGTTGCCTCGCTTTCAAAGCCACAGGCCAGTTCGCTTAAATTGACCGTTCTTACTTTGAACAATGATACCAGCATACAGGCGAAACAGGTCATTCTTGCCTTGTTCCAACTAAAATATCCGTTTAATATACCGCTCAGCTCGTTGATTTCCATGACTCCATGCCTTTTCCTTGAACAGAAACGCAGGGATTGTCTATTAATCAATGAGCTACTTCAAGTTTTTTGTCCCGTACAAAGAATGATGTGTTAGGTTTTCTTGGAAAAAATCCAGATTAGGGCATATCCCCATTCCATAATATGGCTGCAAATGCGGTGTTTGTGGGGAGGTATTATCGCAATATTTTTCTCACAAGCTGATTCTTTAAGTTTTGCCCGTCTGAGTCTGTTAATGGATTCAGACTCTGATACCTTTGTTGCACTAGTACTCGTCTGGCATGTGGTGCGATAGGAGTTGTTTGCTCCAGTGTTGGCTTACTCCTTTTCAAGGACAAAACATGGCGCCAAACTGAAATAGTAAATTAACAGTATCACCTCACCTACCCTATCAACGATGCCCGAAATCGGCGCATAACCTTTTGGAAAAAATGTTGGTTACAATCAGATGTGAAGATGAAAAACATGGATGAAATTATCCAGCGCCTGTTGGCAAGAATTGATATGTCAACCCTAATCTATTTAATTGTTATGGCTTATTGCAGTTAACTGGCTTTTATTGCCACCTCGTGCCACCAGGCGGCCACTAAAACCATACGCTAGCAATATAACCAAATATAACCTATAATAACCATTAAGAATAATAACAAGGTTTTATGGTATCGTACACGCTTCTGATCAAAAAACAGGCTAAGAAAGCACTGCAAAGTGTACCACAGCCCGATAAAACCAGAATTACTGAAAAGATTGTGTTATTAGGCAAGAATCATGATGACATAAGCCTGGATGTAAAAAAGTTAAAAGGTGAACCCTATTTCCGATTGCGTGTAGGGTCATGGCGAATTATTTTCGATAGAGATGATCAGGTGAAGATTGTTTCTATTGAAAAAATCAAACCACGTGGAGAGGCTTACAAATGAACCTACAAACGATTAAATCACTCGACGGTAAAGTGGAGTATGTTTTACTACCTGTGGCCGCTTATAAAGCCTTGCGTCATCAGATTACCGAGCAATTAAGGCACACACAGGAAAATGAAGATTATGAAATCTTTGAACCTGCTGATTACGTAGATAATCCAGTTGCTTTGGCTCGAATTCAAGCAGGTCTTACCCAAGAAGAACTAGCCAGGCTGATGGGGGTTACGCAAGCCTATGTGAGTAAAATTGAAAGCCAAGATAAAGTGACGCCGAAATTACTCAATAAAGTACACATCGCACTGGAAAATAAAGGCTTTCCCCGAGATTAATTTTATAACTTCTTGATTTTACTGTGCCGTTGAGGTGAATCGAACACCCGACCTATTGATTACGAAGCTATTTCATACTGGTAACAAGGATTAGCATCCAGCAACAAAAAGTCCTGTAAACAATGATAAATCAACGAATACACCTATAGCAATACAGCAAGCAATAACATACAATCGCATTTCATCGCATAAAAAAGTACCCACTAAAGTACCCATCAATTCATGTGCCGGAATATGTAATGGCCAACTTTACAGACACGTATATCAAGCGTTTAAGGCCTTCCACCAAACGAATTGAGAAGTTTGAGGGGGGAGGCTTTGGTATTCTGCTTTACCCCTCTGGAACCAAAAGCTGGATCTATCGATACAAAATTGGGAACAAGAGGGATTACATTATATTTGGTCATTACCCCGCTATGAGCCTTTCTGATGCGAGGAAAAGATTTCATGAATTAAAAGAAATTCGCCGAACCGGTACAAATCCAAAGCAGGCTCTACAAGAAGCCAGAAGCAAAAAAACACTTACTGTCGAAGACCTCTGCCAGACATGGTATAGCAACTACATTGAAAAAAACAGAAAAAGACCGGAACAAATCCGAAAACAGATTGACTCAAACATTATTCCGCTATTAGGGGGATTATCGCTGGACGCAATACAGCCTATCCATATCACCGAAGCTTTGGACACGATTGTACAACGCGGCGCCCCTGTACATGCCAATCGCATTTTAAGCTCTTTGAAGCAGCTATTCAACTATGCGGTAAGTCGCGGAAGTATGCAACATAATCCCGCACTTAACATTCTTGCCAGAAACATTGGCGGCCTTGAAAAACCAAAAGAACGCTATCTTTCCCTTGATGAAATCAGAACGATTTGGCAGTTTCTCGATAGCAACCGTAGTCAAATGTCCGGACAAACCAAGGGGGCAATCAAAATG
Source organism: Legionella geestiana (assembly GCF_004571195.1). GTDB lineage: Bacteria > Pseudomonadota > Gammaproteobacteria > Legionellales > Legionellaceae > Legionella_B > Legionella_B geestiana. The sequence continues at coordinate 2,486,136 of NZ_CP038271.1, read as the reverse complement.
ATTATCCTCACTGGCGTAAGGACGGCTGAAATACGGCTGGCTGAATGGAAAGACATTGATTTTAAAAATTCTCTTTGGGTTATCCCGCCTGAAAATACTAAAGGCGCCCTCACTGTCAAAATTCATTTGACAGAGCTGGCAAAGTACGTGCTGGAACGCTTAAAAAATAACAATGAGTCACCATACGTTCTCCCCGGCCAGAATCCTGACAAGCCGATTGATGAGAACGTACTTCCGAGAGCAATCAGGCGTATTCAAAATCGAGTTGGAATTCCAGAGTGGACTGCACATGATTTACGACGTACATTTGCAACCCAACTGGGTGAAGCACTACATATTGATCCGGTTTTAATTGAAAAGTGCCTGGGGCATAAGATGCCAAGAATCATGGCTACCTATAACAAGAATGAAATGCTTCCCCAGCGCCGTGATGCCCTTGAAAGATGGTCTGCTCATATTTTTAATCTCTTACAACAGACCACCACTGACAACGAGGAAGGAAAATTGCTCCATGAATGATATTTCTCATGCTAATCACGAGCTGTTTATAGCCATTAGTAATCTGTTGCATGAAACCAGAACCACGCTGCAAAGTACCGTAAATTGTGCCATGGTGTCTGTTTACTGGAATGTAGGCAGACTGATCGTTGAACATGAACAGAGAGGAAAAGCCCGTGCCGAATATGGCAGTCAGCAATTAAAAAATCTTGCAGAACGCCTGCAATCTGAATTTGGCAAAGGTTTTTATGAAAGAAACCTCCGGAGAATGCGTGCATTTTACCTGGCATGGCCAATTTGGACCACAGTGCGGTCCGAATTATCATGGTCTCATTATCGTTCCTTGATCCAGGTTGAAAATAAAGCTGCAAGGGAGTGGTACTTCCAAGAATGCCTGGAACAAGGCTGGAGTGCAAGAGCGTTGGAACGACAGATCGACAAGCTGTACTTTGAGCGACTCTTGACTAGCAAGGACAAAAAGCCCGTGATGGAAGAAGCAAATTATCATACTGCGCAACTGAAATTGGATGCACGAAACTTCTTACGTGATCCATATATTCTGGATTTTCTGAATCTCCCCCACCACTTGGCCTTGGAAAGTAATATCGAACAGGCCTTAATGGATAATCTGCAGCAATTTCTGCTGGAGCTCGGCAAGGGATTCGCGTTTGTCGCTCGGCAGCAACGCGTCAGCACTGAGGATGAAGACTTTTACATTGACCTTGTGTTTTACAATTTCAAACTCAAATGTTTTTTGCTTATAGACCTCAAGCTGGGAAAACTAACACATCAGGATGTTGGTCAGATGGATACCTATGTCCGTATCTACGATGAACTTCGCAAGGGAGTTGACGACAATCCGACAATTGGGCTGATATTATGCAGCCAGAAAAGTGAAGCGGTAGCAAAATATTCGGTTCTGACAGAAAGCAAGCAACTGTTCGCGTCCAAGTATTTGCCCTGGCTTCCTAGCGAAGAAGAGCTCCGCGAGGAATTGGAAAGAGAAAGAGCCCTCTTAGGAAAATCCGACCCAGTGTAATTCTATTTGCAAACAACTTATTGATATTTAAGATTTTTAAATCGAAATGGTTATGCTTGGTACGTTTGTAGGGTGGGCAAACAACTTGCCCTCACAAACGACTTTTGCCCCATGCTTTTCATACATGCGGTTTAGCTGAGGTTTCAGGGTATCCAGCAAAATAAGCCTGCATTCAGCTTCTGCTGTTAGTCGCTTTGGCAATGTGGTCATTATCTACAGTATCACTTTAAATATTAAATTTACGGGCCAGTGCGTCCAATTTAATAAAATCAGTATCTTTCTCCAATGTAGAGTCAGCATTAATAATAGCATTAAGGCATTCACGGATGTCTTGTGGCAAAAAAATCACATCATTACTCACAATGATGGATAACAATAAAAGTACATCTTTTGGAAAATTATCAGACAATCCAGATTGATGTAAGCGATGAATAACATAATATGGTTCAGGGATTACCTGCAAGTAGCCTCTAACCTTTTTCACCGCAGATGGAAATTCATATCCTGCCGCAATGCACAGGAGAGCAAACGATTCAGGGTGGTTAATCAAGGTTTTATCTTTTGATTTTGGCCAGATAGTTTCCAAAAATGGTAATACTCGATTTTTCCAGTAATTTTCGCGATTTTCACCTGCACTATCTAGCGCTAATTTCAAAGAGTTAACTGATTCATATAGACCATCCAGAGGAAGCTTTTTATAAGCAGAAACCAGATCTTCTGTTGTGAAAATATCTGGTCTTTCCCAATTACGGGGGCACTTCAATCCAGCCACGCTAAAGCATGCAGTTTTACAAACCAGAAAAATCTACCCCTTCCATACCACGACACCATAAAAACAATGAGCAACCATTGATCATTATTAGCCAATAATGTACTATAAAAGCTCAAATAACAGGAGAGCCCATATGATTAAGAAATTTCTTTCAGCAACCGTTCTGTTCCTCTTTGTAGTACTGTCTCAAAATGTTTTTGCTGCACAAGGTCATGAAGGCCCTGTTGGTGATGTATTTACCGGTATGACACAAGGCCCTGTTGGAAGTGTTTTTACAGGCTAAAGTGTAGCCTCCCCCTTTTTTTGCTCCGAAAATGAAAATCTTTTTCGGAGCATTTTTACAGGATGATGTGAATCATTCTTTATCTGGCTACAGACACCTCAAACCGCTTATCTCTTGACTGTGCCACATCCTTTATAACACCATCCGCTTCATGCAAGTCTCGCCGCGAATATCCAACAGTAATATGAGGATAGAAGTGGTCCGGATCCCATGCATCCTTCCTTGCCCCGTTTTTAACAAATTCCTGATAAATCTGGCGGCGTATCTTAAGAAGATTCTCTGATTGAACTGTCAAAAAAAAAGTTTCTTCCTCTTTATTCTGAATACGGGCCTGCCCCCTGCCGAGGCCTAAGACTTTAATCTCTGATTGTTGAATATGATTTTTCAGAGCGATTTCTTCGATTTTTTCAATCTTGATAAATTTTTCAAGGATAAAACGGTATTCTGGAGGGGTTATTACAGTGATGTGCGCCTCCCCCGCTTCATTCCAGCCCGTGAAATATCGCAATGGATACTGAAGATAACGGGAGAGGTTTTCTCGCACTTTTTTAACCGGAGCGTACTGGATATTCATGGCTAAAGCGGTATCAAAAAGTCCTTCTCCCCGATGCGATTCAAAGGGCATCTCAGAATTCAGAAGGATACTGGCAGGAACCTCTATCAGTTTAGCCGCATTCACCCCACTGGATACGAGCAGTACTGCGAGCATCGCCAGTGTTTTAGGGATAGCTGATATCCCGCACCAATACCTTCGGCCCCGCCATAATTCTGTTATACTCACGCCCCAACCCTCTCCCTTCTTTCCCCAGGTACGTATGATAAATTTTGACCGAGTTTCTGTGAATGAGTTTCTCTCTGATTACTGGCAAAAAAAGCCGTGTGTGTTACGAAACGCACTCCCTGACTTTACCCTGCCGCTCACACCTGACGAGCTGGCAGGCCTTGCAATGGAAGATGATATAGAAAGCCGCATGGTGTTTGAAACGCCGGGGAGCGCACCCTTCTGGCACTTAAAACGCGGCCCTTTTTCAGAACAGGATTTTGAAACACTCCCGCCAACACACTGGACCCTGTTGGTTCAAGGGGTCGACCGTTTTGTGCCTGAAGTCGCACAATGGCTTAGAGCATTTAACTTCCTGCCTTCCTGGCGGGTTGACGATATCATGATAAGCTTTGCTCCGAAACACGGCAGTGTCGGGCCACATTATGATAATTACGATGTTTTCCTGTACCAGGCGCTGGGGAAGCGTGAATGGTCCTTAACGTCAAAGCACTGTGAACCGGGCAATGCACTTCAAGGTGTTGAACTTCGCATCATGAAAGAATTTCATACGGAGGAGGTCGTTGTTCTTGAAGAAGGGGACATGCTGTATCTGCCGCCGCATGTTGGTCATCATGGTGTTTCGTTATCAGATGAATGCATGACGTTTTCATTTGGCTATCGCAGTTATCAAAATCAGGAGATGTGGCAAAGCTTCAGCGATTATTTAGCCGATACCGAACACCCGGTGACACTCTACAAAGACCCTGACTGGTCAGGCCTTAAAAGTCATGCGGAAATTCCCAAAAGCGCCTGCAGGAATGCACGCGAACTCTTGCAAAACCTGCTGGATGATAAGCACCTTTTTCAATCCTGGTTTGGCTCTTTTGCGACACAGCCTGACCATCAGGCTGAACAGTGCTTCCCCTCCCCGCTTGAGGACGATGAATACACGACAAGTGCTGATTTTCTGAATGAATGGCAGGCGCTACAGGAACCCCTTGAGCGCATACCGGTCTGCCGCATGGCATACCTGTGGGGCGAGCACGGACTACAGTTATTTATCAATGGCTGTGAATGGGATATTGCTGGCGTCTCGGAAGAGCTGGTGCAGCATATTGCCGATAACAACACGCTCTTTCCCGCGCAAATAGCGGCTTTTCTGGATGAGCGCCATCCAAACGCCGCTAAAAACCGCGAACTGCTTTTCGAACTCTGGAAGCTCCAGTGGATACAGTATCCCGAACAGTAGGCAACACCGTTCGGGACACCTCTGCCCGCAGGGATTATACGCCCTCAGGCAATGCCATAAGGCTCGCGTTACCACCCGCAGCAGTCGTATCGACCGTAAACGTGCGCTCGATGCATAAGCGATGCAGGTAGTGCGGGCCACCAGCCTTGGGCCCGGTTCCTGAAAGCCCTTCGCCGCCAAATGGCTGAAGGCCAACCACCGCACCAATCATGTTGCGGTTGACATAGCAGTTCCCAACTTTCATGCGCTTGTGAATGCGTTCAACCGTTTCGTTAATGCGACTGTGAATGCCTAGTGTCAGGCCATAACCTGTGGCATTGATAGCATCAATCACGGCATCAAGGTCTTTGCGGTTAAAACGCACCACGTGAAGAATGGGGCCGAATACTTCTTTCTCGAGCACACGAATGGACGGAATTTCAAATGCCGCTGGCGCAAAAAAGTACCCGTTATTACAGGCTGACGGTAATTCGCACTGGTAAATAAGGGTATGCGCTTCGCGCATTTTTGCAACGTGAGCCTGTAAAACTGCCAGTGCGTCCTTATCGATAACGGGACCGACATCCGTGTCAAAGCGTTCTGGCATGCCCACTCTAAGCTCTGCCATCGCACCTTTTAGAAGCGCCATAAATCGTGGGTATACCTCATCCTGTACATGCACGACTCGAAGGGCGGAACAGCGTTGTCCGGCACTGCCAAAGGCTGAGACCAAAACATCATTAACCACCTGCTCAAGGAGTGCTGAGGAATCGACTATCATGGCGTTTAAGCCGCCAGTTTCAGCAATCAAGGGGACAATTTCGCCACTGCGTGCCGCAAGCGTCTGGTTGATGCGGTTTGCAGTATCCGTAGAACCTGTAAACATGACGGCCTTGATACGCGGGTCGGCAACCAGTGCGGCACCAACTGTTTCGCCCTTTCCTGGTAAAAGCTGCATGACCGATGGTAAAACACCGGCTTCACGCATCAGGCGCACGGCGAAGGCCGCAATAAGCGGTGTTTGTTCGGCAGGTTTTGCAATAACCGCGTTACCGGTGACAAGAGCCGCCACGGCCTGGCCTGTGAAAATCGCAAGCGGAAAATTCCAGGGGCTGATGCAAAGCACGGTACCGCGAGGATGCAAGGACAGTTCGTTACGCTCACCGGTATACCCTTCAAGCGCCAGAGGCTTTTCCATCATTTCACAGGCGCGTGCGGCATAATAGCGGCAAAAATCCACGGCTTCACGCACTTCAGCCACACCATCCGCCAGCGTTTTACCGGCCTCAAGGCTTGCAAGCGCCAGAAAATCGGGCATATGCGCCTCAAGCAAATCGGCATAGCGGTTAATAACGGCTGCGCGCTCTGCAACCGGAACGCGCTCCCACTGAGCCGCACCCTCAACCGCACGCGACAGCGCCCACTCGACATCTTCTTTTGACGCTTCAATGACACGGCCAATAGTTTCACGGTAATTCTGAGGGGAAGTTACGCTGACTTCAACGCCACTGCCTGCACGACCGTCCATCATTGGAGCGGCCTCAAAGTGAAAAGGCATTCTGGCTTCAATGGACGCGGCCATCGCACGGCGCACGGTTCTATCGTTTAAATCAAGTCCTGCGGAATTGGGGCGCTCGGGCATGAAAATGTCTCGTGGCAGCGGAATGCTTCGACGCCCGCTCTCAAGCAGCGCCTTTGCACGCGAAACGGGGTCTTCTACCAGCTCGCTGATGGGTGCGTTTTCATCGACAATGCGGTTAACAAACGATGAATTGGCGCCGTTTTCCAGCAGACGGCGCACAAGATAGGGCAGCAGGTCTTCATGCGTACCAACCGGCGCATAAATACGGCAGGGAATGCCAAGGCGGTTCGCCGGTACAATTTCGGCATACAATTCATTCCCCATGCCGTGCAGACACTGGAATTCAAAATCACGATACGAGCCGCACATCTCGAGAATAGTAGCCACCGAGCAGGCATTGTGAGTTGCAAACTGCGGGTAAATGGTATCGGTCATGGTGAGGATTTTTTTCGCACAGGCCTGAAAAGAGACATCGGTGAACACCTTGCGGGTAAAAACCGGGTACTCTGTAAGCCCCTGCATCTGTGCTTTTTTGATTTCACTGTCCCAGTAAGCGCCTTTAATCAGACGTACGTTCATACGGCGATTCTGGCCACGGGCAAGACCTGCCACCCAGTCGAGCAGATAAAACGCACGCTTTTGATAGGACTGTACCGCCATGCCAAAGCCGTTCCAGCCATTCAATGCGGGATTTTTAAAGACCTTTTCGATAACATCAAGGGAAATTTCAAGGCGCTCGGACTCTTCCGCATCAATGGTAAGCCCGATATTCGCGGCCTTTGCCCGCAGACAGAGTGCGAGAAGGTTATCAGGAAGTGTGGCCATAACGCTTTCGTACTGGCTTTCCTGGTATCGCGGGTGCAGTGCCGAGAGCTTGATGGAAATACCAGGATTCGTATAAACATCCCCCTTTCCTTTGACCTGTGCGCCAATGCTGTCAATGGCGTCCATGTAAGCCTCAAGGTAGCGTGCGGCATCTACAGCAGTCAGTGCAGCCTCACCCAGCATGTCATATGAATAGCGATAACCCAGTGCTTCTTTTTTACGTGCACGATTGAGTGCCTCACCGATGGTGCGCCCCATCACAAACTGTTTGCTCATGATGCGCATCGCTTTTTCCACCGCTTTACGTATCACTCCTTCCCCCGTGCGGTTGGCAAGGCGAAACAGCGAACGGCCAAGGTCATTGTCTATCCGCTCAGGCGAAAGCACCTTACCGGTCAGCATCAATGCCCATGTGGCGGCGTTTACAAAAAAAGAATCACTCTGGCCACGATGCGCGTCCCAGTCGGGGCCTGAGAGTTTGTCACGAATCAGGATGTCAATGGTTTCGTTATCAGGAACCCGCAGCATTGCCTCAGCGAGACACATGAGCGCAATGCCCTCATCACTTGAAAGCGCATATTCGGTGAGAAAAGAATCAATACCGGTACTTTTGCGTCGCCCCTCGCGCACCTGTTCAACCAGCTTCATGGCACGCTTGCGTATACTTTCAACGTCACTTGTGGAAAGTTGCGCGGCCTTGATGAGCATGTCCATGTAATGCGCCTCTTCTGCACGAAATGCAGAATTGATGGCTTCTCTTAAAGGAGGTTGAGGTTGCAGCGATGCCTTGGGTTCAAGCATGGGGTGTGACTCCTGAGTATATACAGATTCAAAGCACTAATGATAACGGATTAGCATTCAAATTGTCATTAATTTATGCCAAAAACCTCAGATATGATCAGTTTTTTAGATCTTATTTTGTATTTATAGATTTATTTTTATACAAATATTGGCGCTATTTTTACATGATTCAGTTTTATTATTGAACATATAGATGCAAATTAACACCATAGCCTTGCGCCATCCATAATCTAAGCCCATGATTGTAATTATATTTCTCATTAAGTCCGCCATCAAACTTATTGTGCAATTTACATTCATGTCTTTTGGCAATATAATACCGAGCTTTTGGGGGACGCCCCGAACACTTTGCGAAAGCCCTTTGGCTGAAACTCTGGCCTCATGGCAGATAACACAAAGCAGTAAGGAGTCATTCATGAACGCACTGATTAACCTGTTGGCATCAGTTTTTCTTTCGGGAAAAATGGGAATAACCCCTCCCGCAGCACCTGCAAAAGAGACAGGCGCAAAACCCGCCGTTATTAACGTCAACCACACTATCAACCATCTGGCTGCTAAAGCGCCGTCCCTGAACAAAAAAGTCCTGACACTCGCGCTCGCTGCCTACTCCAAAGCCGCTGCCAAAGGAGCCGTTAAAAAACCAGTATTGACGGTTATCGACTACTCCCTGCCTTCTTCACGTCAGCGCATGTGGGTGTTTGACCTCAAGCGTGAGCGCCTGCTCTACAATACCCACGTGGCACACGGCAGAAACTCCGGCATGGATATCCCGCGCCATTTTTCCAACCGCCCGTCCAGCAAGGAAACCAGCCTTGGTACGTATGTTACACGCGGTACATATATCGGGTCTAAAGGTTATTCACTGAATCTGCAGGGGCTTGAGCGTGGTATCAATGATAACGCTTACAGCCGTCGCGTGGTGATTCATGGAGCGTGGTATGTAGAGCCATCATTCATTAAGCAGGCGGGACGTGCCGGGCGCAGCTGGGGTTGCCCATCGATTGCCAAAACCCTCGCGAAACCGGTTATCAATACGATTAAAAACGGCTCAGTAGTATTTGCCTACTACCCGGACAAGTATTATCTGAAGCACTCCGCCTACGCGGTAGCCTGATACCAGATAAAGAAAGCCAGAGGGCCGGCCCCCTGGCTTTGTAAATCCTTTTTTCAGAACGTCCTGTTCTGATGTCTTCCGTGACTGTCCAAGTCCCTGTGCGGCAAACAGTTCCTTTGTTTGCCTGCTTTTACTCTAGCACGCGAATGGATATCTGCAAGTGCCAGACCTTGTGGATGTTTATAGACAATTAACACTCGCTTTTTTGTAACAGACTGATAACAAAAGACTTATAAAATTTATCGGTGCATTCGCGCGCATTTCTTCCGAATTTCGTCTTGTTAATTGAGAAATTTCTTGGGGCACTGCCCGCTTCACATCATGATAACGAAGACACGCCCCGGAGGCTGACAGATAAAAGTTATGTCGTCCACAGTTGCCAAATTATACAGTTGTGGTAGTTTACTCTGGTTTTAATTGTATCAGGGCTTGCCATGAATCCACAGAGTTGTCCTGCAAAGGAAGCGGCAAAAAAAGAAAAATTGCGCATTATCGACTGGCTTTCAGATCATTTTCCCGAGGCATTTTTTCGCAAACCCTCGCAGATAAGACCGCTTAAAATCGGTATATTTGAAGATATCGTGGAATTCTGGGAGCGTCTTGAAAGCCCGCCGTTCAGCAAAAAAGCGCTGCGGGAAGCCTTAAGCTACTACAGTGCTTCACCTGCATATCTCAGCTGCCAGAAAGCGCTTGCAGCACGCGTTGACCTTTACGGTAATGAAGTCGATGTAGTAACACCTGATCAGGCGCATTACGCTCACCAGCGTCATGTGGCACGCTACACGGCCAAAAAGCAGTCTGGTTAGGGCGTGTCATCAATCAGGGTTTGCGGCAGGCCAGGAGATAATTGACCGACACATCCCGACACAATTGCGCCCGGCGTTTGAACGGATTGTAGGCCATGCCGCTTTCAGACACCGGGTCGAGACCTGCGGCACGCGCCATGGCCGCCAGTTCACCTGGCGTGATAAACTTTTGAAAGTCATGGGTCTGTCGCGGCAGCAGCCTGAGAAGGTACTCAGCCCCCACTACCGCAGTCAGCCACGCGCGCGCAGTGCGGTTAATTGTCGATAAAAACACATATCCCCCGCTGTTAACGCGGGCGGCACAGGCGGTAATAATGGTTTGCGGTTCATCGACGTGTTCCAGCATTTCCATGCAGGTGATGGCATCAAAGCCCTCTTCCTCAAAGGTCTCCAAAAGTGCGCAATGGTAGCTCAGGGATACATCCTGAGCTTTTGCGTGCGCACGGGCTGCCTCAATGGCTCCCGGCTCTGCATCTATTCCGGTGACGATGGCTCGCCGTCGTGCCATTGCTTCGGCAAGAATACCGCCTCCGCATCCGACATCGAGAATACGGCTGTCAGCAAGCTTCAGGTGTTTTTCAACAAAGGCAAGGCGCGCCGGGTTGATATCGTGCAGGGTTTTAAGTGGCCCCGATGTATCCCACCAGGTGTCGGAGAGTTCAGCAAATCGGGCTATTTCATGCGGATTGGCGCTACTGGTCATTTCGAGTCAACAAATCAAAGGGTTTAAAGAAATCTACCACGTCAGGGTGCGTGATGAAACCCAGGTTATATGGATGCAGAGCGACAAGACGGCGAAAAGGCACCTCCATTGGCACCGCTTCTGCAATCCGGCCAAGGAGCACCAGCTCAAGCATGTGCCGTCTGCGGGCAAGTGCTTTAATCAAAGTCTGCAAAAACGGCTGCCAGTGGCGTGCGTGCTGACGCACTTTGCCGGGACTAAAGGCGAGTGTTGCGTTTAACAACAAAAAACCGTTTCGCATAAAAGCAAAAAACAATTCATCCAATGTCTGACAGTAAGGGCTTTTATCCAGCAGACGAATCGCTTCCTGCGAAAAATCCTCGTGCAGGTCGCCGCGGGCAAAAAGAAACATCTTAATCCAGTTGCGCAGGGAGGTCGCGCGATTAACTGCTTTGCTCATGCCGGTTTCACTCCAGAGTGAACCGACAGCAGCGTCCCAGAATGCATAGCCATTGGCGGATTCCTGCCTCGGATAGGGGGATTCACCAAGCAGTAAATAGCGCGTTTCAGACAAAGGCAGGCTAAAGGCTTTCAAAAGCGCGTGATTGCCAGGCAGCCAGTCGCTACTCTGCATCAGCGCATGACAATAGTCTGCATCCATGGCAAGAAGCGCCTCGCTTACAATGTCATGCCATTCTGGATGTACCTGTATTATCCAGTTATTCACGCCCTTTTCTCCCTTAAAACCCACGCGCATGGTAGCAGGAAAGCAGCGAAAAATCCTCTGTGATGTTGCTTGATAGAAATTTATTACACCTGCAGCACGTGCCAGCTCACAACCCCTGACGCCACCTGATGCGCATTAAGACGTGAGCAGGGCATCGAACTTCCCCTTATAATCTGGTGCGTCATCAGCACCTGACCTCGGCGGGTTTCATCAATGACCGCCACCCTCCAGTGATGAGCAGCACTATCGCCGACCCGCAGACAGGCATCCTCCCCTAAATCCTGAAGCAGGTAATATGCATGCCCATCAAGGCTTTCCACTCGACAGCCTCCCCCCTCACGAAGCGCCCTCACCAGCGTTTGCCAGCGATTATCGGCATGAATACAGTTAATGGATGCAAGCTCGCTGACTGGAGTGAGGGCTATGCGGTCCATTATTTCAAAACGCTCGCGCATTGCTGCAAACTCCGCGATACTTTCCTCGGCATTGATAACCCCCTGCCAGAGCGAGAGAGTAAGGAGGCTTGCAAGCCCCAAAATCAACAGGCACACCGGTAGAATGAATCCGCGCACGCGCATCATGCCCGCACCCGGGTGTTTACGGTAAGGGTTTGCCCGCTTAAAAGGGTTAATACCACTTCTACCTGCTTAAGCCCGTTCACAGGGATAATACGTGCCTTAAAATCGGTTATGGCGTTCGTCAAGACTTCGGGATGCGAGGCCGCATACATTAAAGCCTTGCTGCCGGACGAATCCCGCTTCACATAAAAACGCTCTTCGAGCAGCTCGCCGATGTGACAAAAGCGGGTACAATCGGCCGTTAACGGGGACCTTGCTGAAGCTGTCTGTACCTCAGCCTTCAGGCAATCGGCAATAATCACGGGCTTATCGGCAAAATGTGCGTTAGAAAGGCGCTCGCCACGTGAAAATGCAGCTTCCTGATAATTGGGGCTCATGCTTCTAAGTATGAGTGTGTCACCAGATACTTCCACGGCTTTAACGGGTGGCATTGAGAGCCGGTTCAGGGAAACACAGGGCAGAAAGCCGGCATTGCGAATGCGCTCTCGTAAAAAGGTGACTACCTGCAACAGTTCCGTTTTTTCATTGACAAGCGCGTGAAAATGGCGCGTCTTTAATGCAATTTCCGCGTAGTGCTGCGTAACCATGACGAGCAGGAGACTTGCGAGAAAAAGACTTATCAGTACTTCAGCAAGCCCGATACCGCGAGCGCGCCTCATGAAGCGTGCTGCTCATACTGATTTGCAGCATCGATTTCGAGCTGCAAACGGTCGGTACTCTCCTCGATAAAAGCAGCGGCTTTCAGAACGTGGCGCGTGTGCAAAAGACCCACCCCACTTACGATGAAGAGGGCGATAAGCACCTCCGGGAGCGTAAATCCCTTTTCCATGAATCCCTCCGGTTGACTTGCGCTGCGGAGGGTAAAAGGATTCAGTATTCATTGTCAACATACGCCGTAACCATTCACCACGTTCACCGAAAAGCCATATTTGGCGCATCTTGTGCGAACGCATCACAAAAAACTGCTCACATACCGGTGTATGCTGCGCTTTTTTTGTAATGCGTTCGCACAACCTGCACTCAAATCTGACTTTTCCCCTAAAGCATTCATAATGTGGTGAATAGTTACCATACGCCTTTGTATTCTGACGTTTTTTTTGTAAGATGATGTGTTGCCTTCAAAAGGAGTCCGAATGGCCTGCGATTTTTTTCTCCTGCCCCACGAGGGCATACAAACACTCAAGCCCTATGTGCCGGGAAAGTCTGCCGAAAGCCTTGAGCGTGAACTCGGAATTCATGATATCGTCAAACTTGCCAGCAATGAGAATCCACTGGGATGCAGTCCGAGGGTGCTTGAAACGCTTGCAAGTCTCACTCCCGCACGGATTGCGGCATATCCCTCTCCTGAAAACCATGCCCTTCAGCGCGTGCTTGCCGAAAGGCTTGGGATAACACACACACAGCTGGTCTTAAATAACGGCACGGATAACCTCACCACTCTGCTGCTGACCTGCTTTGCCCTTCACCGCGACAAACATCTGCTGACGCACGCGCTTGCTTTCAGCACCTACGCCATCCAGGCGAAAACGCTTGGCGTTCCGGTACGAGAAACACCACTGCTTCCCGACTGGACTGTGGATATCGATGCCTTGATTGAAGCATGCACACCAGAAACAGCCCTTCTGATTCTCGCAAACCCCAATAATCCTACGGGTCTTGCCATTGCGCCACACGCCATTGAAAAGCTGCTGCATTCAGTGCCGGAATCTACACTGGTGGTCATTGACGAGGCATATCGTGAATTTACACCAGAGGCGTATTGCCTCGACACGCTCCCGTTGATTCAACGTTTTCCGAACCTGGTAATTACCCGTACGTTCTCAAAAGCCTACGGTCTTGCCGGGCTTCGCCTTGGCTATGCGGTGGCGAGCAATGATGTCGCCGCCATCATGATGCGGGCGAAACTGCCCTTTGGCGTCAGTCAGGCAACACTTGACGCCGGACTTGCATCGCTTGATGACGCGATTTTTCTTGAAAAAACATGCCAGAACAATCTCGCGGGTCTGAAACAACTGACGAGCGGCCTTTCTGCTCTTGGCTTTTCCTCACTTCCGGCACACGCAAATTTCGTGCTTTTTGACTATAAACAAGATACCCTGCCACTTTATCACGCGCTCTTGCAGGAAGGTGTGATTGTGCGTCCGCTGCATCCCTATGGTTTGTCACATCATATCCGAGTCAGTGCCGGTACGCCCGGACAAAATGCGCGTTTTCTGGATGCTCTCGCCAGAGTGCATCCTTACTTAAAAAAAAAGGAACAAATAAATGAAGAGCGATTTACAGAGCAAACACTGTGAAGCGTGCGAAGGCATCGGCAGCGCGCTGACACCTGAACAGATTAAAAACCTTCTGCCACAGCTCTCTCCACTGTGGTCGGTTAATGCTGATTCTACCCGCATTACCCGGGAATTTCGATTTGCGGATTTTTATGAAACCATGTGTTTTGTTAATGCACTTGCCTGGATTGCGAACAGCGAGAATCATCATCCTGATCTTGAAGCCGGCTATAACTACTGCCGGGTGCATTTCATGACACATGCGCTTCAGGGCCTCACGCACAACGATTTTATCTGCGCTGCTAAAACGGATGCGCTGCTGGATTAGATACTGTCGTCACCAGGACTGCAACCAACCCTCTCATAATGAACTATAATGCTAAATATAAATCATTATGAGAGTTTTCCGAGCATGCATAACGGACACTCTACAGCTTTTAATCAGTTAATGCGCACGCTGTCAGACGCTCAACCTTCAATGTACCGTCTGGTGTGCCAGCATTTGCCACCTGCTCTCTTTGCAGAGTTTGCAGCGGCGCTCCTGCTATGTATCGGTTTACAGGAAGCCATGCCTCGCCCATGGCTTACGGCATGGTTTGGCGCAGTTTTGGCGTCCATTGGGCTGCGCTACCTCTTCATGCGGCTTCCTGATTCACATGCGCCGCTGACCTTCAAAAAACGCCTGCTGTTTATCCTTCTGGTTGCAGGCTCCGGCATCCTGTGGGGCATTGCCGGCTCGGTTCTAATTCCTGCAGAGAGCATGCCGCTACAGGTGTTTGTGGCCTTCATGCTCACAGGGGTGACCACCGCTGCAATCGCCATATACTCGCCGGTAATGCTGCTGTATGCCGTATTCCTCGTAACAGCCTTCCTGCCTTTTACCCTGTGGCTCTTCAGCCAGGGAGATTTTTATACGATTATCGGATTCGCAAGCATCGTTTATATGCTGCTGATGGGAACGGTCTGCATGCTTTTTCACAGACTGGTTAAAGAATCAATGAGCCTTCGCAGTAATAACCTTAATCTTGCTTCAGTGAATCAGCTGCTTGAAGAAGAAGTGAGTCATCGCACAGAGGCACTGAATGCGAGTCTTGCCATTACCCGTTCGGTGCTTGAGTCAACTGGTGAAGCCATGCTTGTTTCCAACCATAATGGTCAAATCGATTTTTGTAACCATCAGTTCATGGACATGTGGGAAATCCCGGCAGCGCGCCTTGTAGAGCAATCGGCTGAACAGGTTCTCAATGAAATTGCCACCCAACTTAAGGAACCGGGTAAGCTCCTAGAGTGTATTCAGCGTAATAAAGAAAACCACGACTGGGTTTATGTAGAAGATGTGCAAATGCCAAACGGTAAATGCCTGCGCATTACCTCACGGCCGCGCCGTATCGACAATAAAAATATGGGCAGAATATGGATTTTTGAGGATATTACCCTGCAAAAAGGCATGGAACAACAACTGATTTACCAGGCAAGCCATGACCTCCTGACACAGTTACCCAATCGCGCAATCCTGTACGACCGCATGGAACAGGCCATCCGTTTTGCACACCGCACACAATCCATCATGGGCATTCTTTTTCTGGATCTTGACAAGTTTAAACTGATTAACGATAAATTTGGTCATGACGTGGGCGATTTGTTACTGGTTGAAGTAGCGAGTCGCGTTAAAAACTGTTTGCGGGAATGTGATACCGTATCACGCTTTGGCGGTGATGAATTTGTCATTCTTTTTACAGCCAATCAATTTGATGATTTTAAACTCATGGCAGAACGCATCCTCAGTGTTACTGAAGACTGTCGCAGCGTGCTTCCTGCAGGCGCTGAAATTTCCGCCAGTATCGGTATCAGCCTGTATCCAGAGGATGGCAATGACGCAGAAACACTGCTTAAACATGCTGATATTGCCATGTACCGCGCCAAAGAACAGGGCCGTCATGGATTTGTTTTTTATCATGAAACGCTTGACAGCAATCCATTAACCAATGCATCAATAGCGGAGCTACAGCAGGGAATTGAAAAACAGGAGTTCTTCCTGCTCTACCAGCCCATTATTTCGCTCTCAAGCGGAAGGATTATGGGTGCTGAGGCGCTGGTACGCTGGCGCCATCCGAAGCGAGGTGTTCTGCTGCCGGAATCCTTCATTCCAGATGCTGAAGAGCGTGGGTTAATGGTGCCGCTTGGCGGGTGGATTTTACGCGAAGCCTGCCAACAGGCGAAGACATGGCAAGACGCAGGTCTTAGCATCGCGCACATGGCCGTCAATATTTCAGCCACGCAATTTCACCATCGACAATTTGTTGAGCTTATCAGTAAGGTACTTGCAGAAACAAAGCTTCCACGCGGCACGCTTGAAGTTGAAATCAGTGAAAATGTCGTTATTCAGCAGCAAGATGGCTCACTTGATATCGTCAGGGCCCTGCAGGCGGCAGGTGTACGAGTATCGGTCGATCATTTTGGTCATGGATACAGTGGCCTTAATAACCTCAAAACTTTTCGCGTCGATAAGCTCAAAATTGACCGCTCTTTTATTCATGACTGTCTCAACCAAAAAAGTGATGCCTCCATCGTTGAAGCACTCGTTACCCTGAGCCGGGGACTCGACCTCACAGTATCGGCTGAAGGCGTAGAAACGGTGGAGCAGCACCGGTTTCTTGAAACGCTCCATTGTGATGAGCTACAGGGATACCTCTACGGTAAACCCATGACGAAAGAAGACTTCGAAAACGTAGTGCGGCATCAAAAAATGTTTTTCAGGCCGGGGTTTATCGATAACAACGATAATAAGTGGATGATGTAGATTTTGGTGGTAACCAAACCGCGCATGCCTGTTCCTGGTGCTGTATCCCCTTAAGCCGCAGGAAAAAGCATACCATCTTGTTTTTTAAACAGACGGATTATTTACTCGGGTGATGTTGTCCGTGCGCGCTGAGGAATCCCGACATGTTTTTGTACAGCGGGCCAGTTTCAACCAGCGCAGACAAGGCTTTGATGAGTTACTGAAAACTTGAAGTGCATAAAAATCTGTGATCACGTTATTTTTCGCAAAAAAAAAATCGGGATCACCCGGTACGGGTGGCAGGGAACAATCCCTGAAAAGGCACAGTGCCAATACAGGAATGGGTTCCCGCCTTCGCGGGAATGACAGGATTTCAGGCCTGTAGAGTGGCCAAAATCTCTCCCACACGGTCATCCCCGCGAAATCAGGGGACCCATTCAGGAGGTTGCACGGTGCCAACGCATGGTTCGGAACCCGCATGCTCGTTGTACAAAAATATGTCGGGATCACTCAGCGCCTGCGCGGGGACAACATAATCCAGCATTGAAGTGATTATTTATAATCGAAAAAATCAAGGTCTTTCGTCCGCTTCCGTGCGCTGCGGCGGCATGAAATCCTTACGGTCAAGCCCCATCACTACGGCAAGCGCACCCGCCACATATATCGAGGAATACGTACCGATAACAATACCGATGATGAGCGCAAGCGCGAATCCATGGATAGCTTCGCCGCCATACACAAAAAGAGCGACTACCACGCACAGGGTCAGGACCGAAGTCATAATGGTACGTGACAGTGTCTGGTTGATGGAGACGTTCATAATTTCAATCGGGCTTGAACGGCGAATTTTTACAAAATTCTCGCGCACCCGGTCAAAGACCACGATAGTATCGTTGAGTGAATATCCAATAACGGCAAGAAGACCCGCCAGTGCCTTGAGATCAAACTCAATGCCAAAGAATGCAAAAATACCAAGTATGAGTACCGGGTCGTGAACCAGCGCTACAGCGGAACTTACCGCAAGGCGGTATTCAAAGCGCATGGCAATATAGAGCATGGTCGCAAGCAGGGACACCACAATCGCCAGTGCACCCTTGGTAGCGAGCTCTTCGCCTACCTGCGGTCCGACAAAATCAACACGCTGCTTGACCGCTCCCGGCAACTGCTTCATCACGTTGCTCACAAGGGTCGTCTGATCCTGATCGGCGCGAGGCGCGATGCTTATCAGTACATCCTTGGAATTTCCGTAACTCACCACCTGGGCTTCATGAAAACCAGCACCAGCAAGTGCTTCCCGAATGCCCTGCAGGTTAGCCGCCTCAGAATAGCTGACCTCTATTTGCGTACCCCCTGTAAAATCAAGCCCCCATTTGAGGCCATTCATCGCGAGTGCCGCGAGTGAGAGGATGAAAATCAGGGCCGAAAAGAGTGCAGTCCAGCGGCGCGCTCCCATAAAGTCAATGTTTGAGTTCGGATTAAAAAATTCCATGGCCTTTCTGTCCCCGATTTAAATACCGATTGAAAGTTTTTTAACGTTGCGACCGCCGTAAAACGCATTCACAATCGCGCGTGTATACGTGATGCCGGTCAACATGGACGTCAGCAACCCAAGTGACAGCGTCACCGCAAAACCTCGCACAGGCCCGGTACCTACGGCAAAGAGCACAACAGCTACTATCAGCGTCGTTACGTTGGCATCGAGAATGGTCGAAAACGCTCGCTCATAGCCCGCATGAATGGCCGACTGCGCCGGCATGCCATGACGCAATTCTTCGCGAATGCGCTCGTAAATAAGTACGTTCGCATCCACTGCCATCCCTACCGTCAATACAATACCGGCAATTCCGGGAAGGGTCAGGGTGGCATCAATAAGCGAGAGGAGCGCTGAAAGGAATATGAGGTTCAGCAGCAGCGCAATGTTCGCCACTATTCCGAAAAAGCGATAGTATACCGCCATAATCAGGAGAATGAGCCCCATTCCTACTTCCAGCGAAACCACGCCACGGCGAATGTTTTCTTTACCAAGGGACGGGCCTACAGTTCGCTCTTCGACCGGATAAATCGTTGCAGGCAAAGCTCCGGCTCGCAGCAAAAGGGCAAGATTGGATGCTTCTTTACTGTCGGAAAGCCCTGTTATCTGGAAATTATTGCCAAGCGCACTCTGTATAACCGGCGCGCTGATGACCCGCTCCTCACGGTGGGTCATGCGTTTTTCCACGCCATCGACCGTCTGCATGCTGGTTTTGGTTTCCACAAACACAATCGCCATGCGCTTGCCAATGTTTTCGCGCGTTACTTTGGTAAAGAGTGCTTCTCCTCCACCGCCAAGCTGGATTTGTACCGCAGGGGTAGCTGACTGCTCGTCAAAACTTGAAACCGCACTGGTGATGGAGTCGCCACTTAACACCACCTGACGCTTCAGGAGAATCGGCTCGCCGTCCATGGTGTAAAGCTTGCTGCTCACAGGCACCGCACCGGTCTGGCGCGCCACCTGGGCGTCGTTGTCCTGGTCGACCATATGAAATTCAAGCGTTGCCGTGCCACCAAGAATCTGCTTGGCGCGTGCCGCATCCTGAATGCCCGGAAGGTCTACTGCAACGCGAGTGGCACCCTGCTGTTGGACAACAGCCTCCCCTACCCCGAGTTCGTTAACGCGGTTACGCAGAATACCCATGGTCTGCTCAATGGTATTCTGGCGAATCGTGTTGAGTTCTGTGGCTGAAAGTGTGGCGGAAAAACCGTTTCCGTTTCTGTCGCTCGTAACTGTCAGATCAGGATACTTCATGCGCAGGCTGTCAATGGCTTTATCCCGGTCAGCAGGTGCACGGAAACGCACGCTGATACCATCAACCGGGGAAAAACGAATACCCGAATAGCGGATGCCTTCTTCCCGTAAGTCCTGCCCGAGGCTTTTCATCAACCCTTCGTAACGGCGCGCAATAACACTCTCAACGTCCACTTCCAAAAGAAAGTGCACCCCGCCGCGCAAATCCAGCCCCTGCTTCATGGGAGCCGCACCTATGCGCGACATCCATTCCGGTGTGGTGGGTGCAAGGTTGAGGGCAACCGTGTAGTCCGAGCCAAGCCCGTTTTTTAACACATCACGTGCGAGCATCTGGGTATCGGCAGAAGTAAAGCGCGCTTCAATCCGCTCATTACTTTCCGTAATGGCGTCAGGCGGAATACCGGCATCATCAAGGAGAGCGCGCACGCGTTCTTCAGTGGCGCTCACGGACTGGTCGGCATCAGAAGACACCTGCACCGCCGGAGCTTCACTGTAAAGATTGGGAACCGCATACAGCGTCGCCACCAGCGCAAGCGCGATGAGAAGCAGGTTCTTCCACAAGGGGTATTTGTTTTGCATTTCCGTGCCTCACGCAAAGCCTAAAGGGATTTGAGGGTGCCCTTGGGCAATACACTGCTGACTGCACCACGCTGCAGCATGACATCCATGCCTTCAGCAAGGCGCACTTTGAGGTATTGATCGTTCAAGTCAACTACGCTTCCAAGAAAACCACCGGAAGTTACAATTTCATCGCCCTTCTGCAGCTTGCTCACGAGCTCGCGGTGTTCTTTAGCGCGTTTGTTCTGCGGACGAATCAACATAAAATAAAACAGCACAAAAATGACCACAACCATAATCATTGAAAACGTGCCATCCGGCTGTGCGGCAGTACCGGTTGCAGTTGCCGCCAGCGCATCACTTACGAATAATCCCATGGTGTTCCTCCGCTACGCAAAAAAAGATGATAAACGTGCAGACTAAAATCGCCTGCAATCAGTGTGGGTGACATCATAACGGCATTTGCCCGCAAGGTAAATGTGAAAAATCCTTGTAACCATTCACTACGTTAACCGAAAAGCCATATTTGGCGCATCTTGTGCGAACGCATTACAAAAAACTGCTCACATACCGGTGTATGCTGCGCTTATTTTGTAATGCGTTCGCACAACCTGCACTCAAATCTGACTTTTCCCCTAAAGCATTCAAAATGTGGTGAATGGTTACAATCCTTTTTCACATCAACTTAGGGCGTGTCCTCATTTCATGATGTGAAGCGAAAATGCGGCGCTTTGAGGGGCATTGTGCGCTTGAGTGAGGCGAATAGCCGGCTCTATTTAACGAACTCAAGCGCACAATGACGCCAAAGCTCCGCGTTTGCAGCCATATTATGGAATGAGGACACGACCTGGTGTCCTCATCTGTTGAACGGCAAACGCCAGATTGTGCGTGACGAGGAGGCGCTTTGCGAGAAGCGGGGTATGTGTATAAAGATGGTGCAGGGCTGCGCGTGAAAAGGGAGTGCAGCAGGTCGGGCAGGTACAGGTCTCGTCCAGTACCTTGTAATCCATCGCATATTCAGGTGCGGCAAGGTTAATCGC